>JBDRAP010000023.1:0-2360 GCA_043823615.1 bacterium | reverse complement strand
TACAAGATGGTTTGAGGATGTGGCTTATACAAGTATAAATGGTGTATGTCCTTTAAGAAGAGCAGCTATTGGCGGCTTTGCTAATATACTTCTTACAGATGAGACGCAAATAACAACCAATGCTCAACCGAGCGGTACAGGGAAAACCTTTCGGGAAATGGATGGAATATTTGGTATCTCTGGCGGGATAAATCTGAATAATCATATCTCTGCTGGTGCTACAGGAAAGATATGCTCACAAAAGATTGGGGATGAAAGTGCAGTGGGATTTGCAGGTAATCTGGGATTTTTGTGTAAGGCAAAACATGTGGCATTGGGGCTTGCATTCCAGAACATTGGAACAAAGATGAAGTTTCTTGACAAGGGGTTTGCCCTGCCTGCAACAATAAGGACAGGGCTTGCATGGACATCTCAATATCTTACGATTAGCGGAGAGATGGCAAATATTCTGTCTGAAAAAAAGACGATTGCATATGTCGGGCTTGAGGGCTGGCTATCAGATGTGATTGCCTTGCGTGGTGGCTATGACTCTGAGAATGGGCATGGTATAACCGCAGGGTTTGGGGTAAGGATCAAGAATGTACAGCTTGACTATGCTTGCATACCTTACGAGAAATTCGAGGCAGCTCACAGGCTGTCTGTTTCTGTAAGGTTTGGGAGCAGGACAGATTCAGAAAAGATACAAAAAACAACCGATAGTAGCATCTCAAGGATTATGATTGAACCGGACAAAACTACACCCATAACATCTCATCAGATAGACAGGGACAAGGAGGCGGTATCTCCGGCACCCTGTCCCTACAATACCACTCAACAACAATCAGCCCAAACACCAGCACAATCACCTGCTTTGACACCAACTCATCCAGTTGTTTCTGCTCCACCAGTTACCACAACATCATCATCCACCACTGTTGCTCTACCAAAATCTTCAGCTCCAATTGTCCAAAAGCAGACAGCCAAAACACCAGCTTCATCTACAACACCTGCTTCCTTACGAACAGGGACAAGCACTGTCCCTATTCTTCCACCAATTGCAGGACAACCACCCAAGCAAAAGGCAGCACCTCTGACAGTAAAAACCATCACTGTTATCGTAAATAATGCTCCGATTTTTTCAGGACCCGGTACAATGAATTCAATAATTACCACAGTACCGGCCGGGACAGAGCTTATACTCGTAGATGATTCAAAGAAGTGGTACTATCAGGTAAAATTGCCAGATGGCAAACTTGGCTGGGTATCATATGTTAATTGTAAGCAGTAAGGGGAACTATTCACTACGGAGCTTAGCTTGAGAATGTATGGAGAGAGGATGTGTTGCCAAAAAGCCGTGTGAGGAAAAACCTTAGGGCATAATTCTGTAAAGAGAATTAATAATCAAAAGGAGGCAAAAAAGATGTTTACTCGACAAACACAACGGTTCTTGTTGCTATTATTTGTATTATTATTCAACTGTTGTCATCTTGCCATAGCTGAAGAAAAGGCGTTACCATCACCAGAGGTATTACTCACCATGGATGATCAAGATGTGTTGAAGGTACTGGAACAAGCTGTGTCCGAAAATAAAGCTGATATGGTTTTTGCTATCATCACAGAACTCAGGAAAAGGTGGGATATTAACCATGCTATTGGCGATATGGTGCTTGAGGCAATAGATGATAAAACTAAGAATGAAGCCTATCGATTGATATTATTAAACGAAATAGTTACACAGCAAGGTGAAACGAGGATGGCAGAGAAAAGGCTTATGGCTCCTGGTCAGCAGGAGGGTTATCAGAAAAAGATGGTCAGGATGTTAGCTGCACGGATAGAGGATACAAGCGATTCATCCGCTATTCGTGGTGAGGCAGCCATAGAGCTTGGGGTGGTTGATAAAAGCAAAGAAACTGTAAAGGTATTGGCACGGGCATTGAAAGATACAGATGATGAGGTTTCAAGCAGAGCTGCCTTTGGATTAAAACTTGTTGGCGATAAAGAAGCAGCCCCAAATCTTCTTGCTCGACTACAAGAATTAAAAGATAACCCTGATGAACAGCCAGACCTTGTCAGGCGAATAATGGTAAGCTCAGGGAGATTAGGGGATGAGGGGGCAATTGAGACCATTGAGTCTATTGCCCGAAAGACAAATAATGTGGAGATATTTGGCTCTGCAGTTCATTCTTTGGGAATAATGCACAAGCCACAATTAATCCCGATAATCCTTGACATCTGGAATGGTGCGGGTAGGTTTAATCTTCCAGCAGACAAGGCTATGGCTGATCTTTCATGCTGGTCTGCCATGAGAGGGAACGAGGATATAATAATAGAAATATTGGATAGCTCTGCCCCTGAGACAGCCATGAAAGCCATACAGAAGG
>JBDRAP010000022.1:0-9113 GCA_043823615.1 bacterium | reverse complement strand
CCTACGGCATTTATATTTGGATAATATTTATTTCTACCGATATGTTGTCCCTACAGGACATTTAAGAAAATCGATAGCTAATTTGCATTTTATCGCTGTATTCCTGTAGCTTAATACCACAACCGCACAGGTCGAAATTTTACTTGACTTTGAGGATTGGAACTGTCAAGAAAAAATGCGTCCAATGGGTAATGGATCAGTGAGACTCATTACAAAACTCCAACTATTCTCTTATCAGTCCATCTTTTACCGTAAACACTTTATGTTCTTCATCCATCAATTCTCTGACTGTATCCAGTTCAGTAGTAGTAATAAATATCTGTCCACCCTGATTAATAGCCTTCATCAGGTATTTCTTGCGAACATCATCCAACTCAGAGCAAACATCATCCAATAGCAATACCGGCAATTCCTTTGTTTGCTGATACAGATACTCCATTTCTGCCAGTCGCAAAGAAATAGCTGCTGTCCGTTGCTGCCCCTGTGAGCTAAATCTCTTTGCATCAATCCCATTTATCTGAAACACCATATCATCTAAATGCGGACCACTTAGCGTGTGTCCCTTTCGTATCTCCTCAACCCTCTTCTCTTCATTAAATATCGATGGTTTGTAGAATGTTTTTAATATTTCGCTACATTCATCTCCTTCGAGGAGATTAGAATTGGTTATCTGACGATGAATCCCTGCAGCCAAACCATCAAGTACCTTTATTGACCCTTTTCTTGCCTTAATAATCCGGTTGCTTGTTTCTTGTAATTGAATATCCCATACATCAAGATCATACATAATTACCCCTTCCTGTCCTATCTTTAATTGCCAGAGCATTTTGTTGCGATGCTTATGTATCTTGTGATATTGCTGAAGATAGTGCAGGTACTGGGGATCTGATTGAGAGAGAAGGATGTCAAGAAACCGTCTCCTGATGTCTGGCGTGCCCTTTACCAGATGCAAATCCTCTGGAAAGAAGATAATTACCTGAAAATGTCCAATCAGGTCAATAATCCTGGGTAAAAACTTGTTATTTATCCTCACCTTTTTTGTGTCTTCAAGAAAAACATCTATTTTATCCTGAATGTATTGCTGAACCACTGTTCCGGATAAGAAAAATCCCTCCCTGTCCAGTGTAATTAAGGCAGTATCACAGGATGTGCGAAAGGATCTGGCAATGCCAAGAAAATATATTGCCTCCAATAGGTTTGTTTTTCCCTGTCCATTTTTGCCAAGAATAATATTTACCTTAGGATTAAACTGAAGCTGTGTCTCTTTTATATTGCGAAAATTTCTTATTTGTAATGAGCTTAGATACATCACTCTAACCTACGCTAACTGTGTTGGCTTCGTGTCGTCTCAGAGACAGGAGGCAGGCACAGGGGCATTGCCCCTACAGCAAATGTCTCAGAACCACTATCCGCTTCTTAATTCTTCTACCAATATCTTATTCTGTTCATCTCTCATGACTGAAACCCTGATATAGGTATCATTAAGCCCACGGAGGTTAGAGCAGTTACGGATAAGGATATTTTTCTGAGCCAACTGCTGAGAAAGCTCATCAGCTTTGGTATTTCCACAGAGCTTAATAAGAAAAAAATTGGCTGCTGATGGATAGGCATTTAGCGTTTTTATCTCACTTAATTCTTTGAAAAATTCATCTCCTGCCTTTTGGACAAGCACTCTGGACCGGGTTATAAACCCTTCATCGAGCAACATGTCAGGCACAATTATTTGAGCAAAGATATTTACACTCCATGGCGGCATCTGTTTTTTTAATTTATTTAATATAGCAGCATTACTTGTTGCCATATATCCTATCCGTATCCCTGGTATAGCAAAGAATTTGGTGAGGGATGAGATGACTATCAGGTTTGGATAATTATCTATCACATTCAGGATGGTTTCATCTTTATAGTTGGCAACAAACATTAAAAATGATTCATCTACAATTATTAGTGTATTTGTTTTAATAGCGTTATCCAACAGGGCAGTTAGCATGGAAATCTCTATTAGTTTGCCTGTAGGGTTGTTTGGATTACAGATCCAGACAGCATCTGCCCATGGAAGATCATTTAATACCTCTTCATAAGGAAAACAAAAACCGCTTGACTCTTTTATCTGTGGAAATTTCAGGACAGCATTGTTTGCAGTCAAGGCTGTCTCGTACTCACTGAAGGTTGGGGAGGGTATGAGGATGTTTTTCCCATGCAAGAGATTAGCCAATAAATAGATAGCCTCAGTTGCCCCATTTCCGACAATAATATACTCTTTCTTGAGTTCCAAAAAATCAGATAGATGAGTCGTCAACTCCATTTGCTCTGGGTCAGGATAATGCCTGATAAATTTTATACTATCATGGATAGTGGTTTGAACCCAGTCCGGCGGTCCAAATGGATTAATACTTGCACTAAAATCCATTATTTGCTCAAGCCCAACCCCTTTTCTTATAAGTTCCCAGATATTTCCACCATGGCTCATCTAAAACTGCCTCAAAAACCTTAAGTCATTCTCAAAAAAGAGCCTGATATTATCAATGCCATACTTTAACATGGTAATTCGTTCAACCCCTAGGCCAAAGGCAAACCCAATATATTTTTCAGGGTCATAACCTACCCCTTTGAACACCTCTGGGTCAACCATGCCTGCTCCCAGCACCTCCAGCCATCCGGTTTGTTTGCAAACCCCACATCCCTTTCTATTACAGATGACACAGCCAATATCTACCTCACAGGATGGCTCGGTAAACGGGAAAAAGCTGGGTCTGAATCTTACCGGCGTATCCTTGCCAAACATGGCAACAAGAAACGCCTCAAGCACAGCCTTTAATTCACCAAAGGTTGTTTTTTCATCAACCAAAAGCCCTTCCACCTGATGAAACATTGGAGAATGGGAGACATCTGCATCCCGTCGGTAGACTCTGCCTGGTGCAATAATTCGCAATGGTGGTTTCTCCTCTCTCATCACCCGAATCTGAACCGGTGAGGTATGAGTCCTTAAGACAACTGTATCTGAGATGTAGAAGGTATCGTGCATATCCCTGGCAGGATGATCATGAGGAATATTTAAGGCATCAAAGTTATAATGAGAGTATTCCACCTCCGGACCCTCTTTAACCTCAAACCCTAAGCTCATAAAAATGCCTATTATCTGCTCAAGAACATGAGTAATTGGATGTCTTTTCCCTACTGCCGGGATAAATCCCGGCATGGTAACATCTATTTTTTCACGAAGAAGTCTTTCTTTTCGTTCGTTAGAGGCAATCATGGACTGTTTATCTGAAAGCAAGGTAGTTATGACCTCTTTCAGATTGTTTATTCTGTTTCCTGCCTCTGGTCGCTCCTCTGATGGAAGTTTTCCCAAACTCCGCAGAAGATAAGTAATCTTGCCCTCTTTTCTGCCAAGATATTCTATTCTTAGCTGCCCTAACTCATCAAGGGCATGACACGCATCAATTTTTGTCGTAGCCTCGTTTTTCATGATAGTGAGTTCCATTGTTATTGCTCCTCTCTTATCCAATTTTCAAGCCTTAGTCCTTGAATCCGTTGAAAATGCTTATCATCAGAGACAAGGATCATCTCCCATGTCTTTGCCATGGAAGCGATTAAAAGATCTGCATCTTCAATAAGTTTTCCTTTCTTTTGCAAATCTGCGTATATCTCTGAGGCTATATCAAAGACAGAAAGCCTGTCTGGTAATATTACCCCCAATTTCTCACACAATGAATTAAAGGCATTCAACATAGAAGTAGCATTAATCCTTAAAAGTCCTCGTTTTATTTCTTGTTAGCCAGTAGCAAGTGCAACGGGAGAAGAGAGAACCACAAAGGGTGTAAACACTTAGGGAAAATAATTGCGAGTAGTAACCAAGGTAACTGCAAATGAGAAGAGTTTGACAAGGGGTTGTATCTTAAGGAGTTACACCCTTTGTGGTTCTTTCTCTGATTTCATTATCTCCATATCTCCTAAGAGATTGACACGATATAGGTTGCTATCTCCAATTATTAGTTGATGTTCTGACAGCAATAGTGTTGCACTTGCTTGTGGCATGTGCGTCATAATAACTTAGGGCATTGATAGATATCTTTTCATCCCTTAATCTAACAGTCCGAATCTGTTGCCTTACCTTTTCATTCCCTTTCAGTAGAGCCGTAATAATATTTGTATCAAGCATATATGCCATCAGAAAAGTGGCCTCCTTTTTACAGCTTCATCAAAGACTTCCATTTGTTCTGGAGTTAGATCATTCAGCATACCAAAAACAGCATCTAAGGCTTCAAACTCTTCTTGCACAGGGGTAATATGTTCGAATAATTTCATATCCTCTGATATATTGAAGGCAATACCATCCTTTTTTAATTGTTTTACCGTAGCATCAAACTCATCTATTTGTTTTCTATCTTGATAAATTTGTTCTATCTGTAGTATCGGCATATTTACTTTTCCTTTAGAGAGCAAAGAACCATAAGTATTACCCCGCCTATCAAGAGCCCGGATATAATCTCTCTGGCATTATTATCGTGTATTTTTTGCTCGATCTTTTTATGGATCTCTGAAATGGTACTAAGTGGATTATTACGATTCAAGATAATTCTTTCACACAAGGGATTTGTTTGAACTACAGCGTCTGACACCAAAAGAAATGGCTTGCCTTTACTCTGCCAATAGTTAATCTCTGTATTAAGCCATGAGAGATGCCCCCCATTCTGACTGGCTATAGCAATCATATAATCTGAAGAATTAATTTGGTCACTAATTTGTTGTGGCATCTCTTCAGGATCCCAATCCCTACCAGGGACAAGAGGTGTTGCTCCACGACGCAATGATTCTTCAGCCGTAACAGCAACTATAGCCAGTTCAGAGGGTGCAACACTATGACTAATAAATATTGTTGTAGACATAATTAATCGTGCTCCTTTTACTGAAAGATATTCCAGACCATATCTGCCATGTTTTCATCCTTAAATGGCTCCATGAGATAGGCTGTGGATCCAGACAGCATGGCTTCACCAATATAGGCTTCCTGACCGGGACGGCCAAGAATTACTATCTTAATGGTACTATTACGGGCAAGGATCCTTTTTACGGTTTCTATACCTATTATATCCTGAACATTTATTACTACTAATTGAGGGTTTAGCACCTTACATTTGGCTATTGATTCAATTCCGGTCATACTGTTCCAGATTATCTTAAATCCACATTTTTCCAGAATAGATTTTATCCTTAGCCGTGTTGCCCCTGAATCATCTACAACCAATGCTCGAAGTGAATCAGACATATTAACCTCTATTTGTCAGGACATGTTGAATAGTTTTAATCAACACATCATGCTTAAATGGCTTAATAACAAAATCCTTTGCCCCAATAGATAAAACTTCATTGATTAACTCTTCATATCCAACCGCACTTACCATTATTATTTTTGCCTCTGGATCAATCTTAGTCAACCATTTCAAGGTTTCAATCCCATTCATTTCTACATCTGGCAAAACAATATCCATGGTTACCAGATCAGGTTTTAGTTCCCTATATCTTTGTATGGCACTTGCCCCATCAGATGCCTCTCCAGCGATATTATAACCATTCTCAGTAAGTATTTTTCTCAATATTTTTCTCATAAATAGTGAATCGTCTACTATTAATATTCGGGCATTCTTGTGTTTCATCTTTTTTAATGTCTCCTCGCAATCTTTCGATTGGCAGAACAAACTGGAAGCCTGTTCTATTATCCTCCTCATTGAACTTAATGACCTGCTCTTCTCAAGGCAAAACAGCCTGTGCTATACAGTAATTTTTGAGTTGCACAGGTCTAAATGTAGGACATATTGAGGGCAGAAGATAGGGGGAATGTGCCTGACTGCTTATGATTTTAGCATCTTTTGTGGCGAATAGCCTTTATCATTAAAGAACATAACTACAACCAAGAAACAAAGTATCCCAACTCCAAACAGGAATGTTCCCAAAACAAGGATTGAGCTTAAAAGGGCAAAAGAACCCATAAAGATAAGGAAGAAAGAGCTTGCTATTCCGACTAAAAATATTTTTTGTTTAAATTGAACCTGTATTTCAGCAGGTTGTTTTTCAGCAAAATCACTCCAAAACTCATGCAAAAACCTGTCAAACATTTCAGAGAATACCTTCTGACTCTTGTGATCCCTGACAAGCGACTTTTTTGCTAAAAGGTCAATCATATTCCCTATAGGCTTAAACCGTATCAATGCCAATAACCCCTCTCTTTCTTCTGTAGAAAGGTCTTCAAGAAGATTCATGAAAAAACTACTGCATTCAGTTATTGCCTTGCTCATAATCTCATCACAATGACTCATGAGTTGTTCATTTGTTCTGATAGAGCAGGAATCAAGATGGAATCCGATGATTTGGAGTAGATAGGGGTGTCCACCAGTCACCTCATAGCCCCATTCAGCTATTTTTCTATTCATATCGATTGCATGAGAGTTTTCTTGTTTCAGAAAAGCCATTGCCTCTCGTTTTTTCAATAATCCCAATTGAATAGTGGTAAATATCCCGGAAAGGGATGAAGCCTGAAGGTCATCATTTTCCTGATAAGATTTACTGCTGACAATTAGATAAGAAAGGTTGCTTATCTGTCCAGCCAATTGTTTTAACTTGCTGTAAAATTCAGTTCCAAATACCTTCTTTTCCATAAGACATTCAAACCCATCCATAATAATAGTAAGCTGATATTTTTTTGTAGTATTTTCTATGAATTGGGTAATCTCTTCATTGCTATAGCCAACAGGCTTTTTTTCTTCTTCAGTATCTTCGACCTCTTCTTTGTGCTCTGAACCTTCAACTGTCTGTGGTGCTACATTTTTTTTTTGCTGTTTTGGTTGTTCTTCTCTCATTTTCTGGGTATTGAGAATAAGACTTATCTCTCCCATAACATCAGCCCAGAAATTATTTGGAGTTTGGTAATGAGGGTCATTGAAATCAATATAGATAAAAATGTGGCGTTTCGGGAGTATCCCTTGCAACTGTTGGACATCTTCTCTTAAAAGGTGTAAAACCAACGATGTCTTGCCTATTTTCATGGAACCAATCAAAAAAACACTTTGGTTGTTACTTAAATGTCCAAGTATTTCTCTGGTTTCAATCCCCCGACCGTAGAAGTAAATCTCTTCCTGAATAGGTTTTTTCCAGCCGAATGCAACTTGTTGCTCCATTTTCTTTACCTTTTCCTGAAAATGTGTGGTTTATAATTTGAATTGTTCATACAGTAATTAGTAGGGAGTCCTCTCTGCCTTGAGACGGTCTCGGACAGGGACAAGCACTGTCTCTTGCATCGACAAACTGTTCATTGTTACGCTCTTCTAAGGGACAATCTGCCACAAAGGTATTCTCCTCTTGTGGTTGTTTGTTTCCTGCCACCATTCTGACCCATTACGATTCACGAACAGCCTATGCCTTAATGTGCCCAGTTTGATATGAGTCGGAGACATTCTCCAACCATGTTTGAATTATAATTCTTAATCTTTTCTCTTGAATTTCGTTCTGCGGCATTTGCTTTTTCCTTTGATTCAACGGCAGAGACAAGGCTTTTCCCATAATCTTTTGCTTTTTGTGCTGCATCAGAAAGCTCCAATGCCTCTTCTGCCTCTTTTAACCATACAGGTTCATGTTTAGCTGCATCAGCTGCCTTTGCTCTGGAAATTGCTTTTTTTGCATCAGCTATAGCATAATCTGCTTCCTTGTTATAAGCATCCATGATCAAAGAGATTCGTTCTTCAACTCGCAGAGAGCGTTCCTGATATAGATCCTTTTCCTCAGCAACAGATTTTCTTTCTTTTTCAGTCTCTTTTTTGCCACGAACAGCCAGAACACTGTTTTCTTCAGCTTGTTTCTTTGCCTCTTCAAGCAATTTTTTTTCTTCTGCAAGTTTTTTCTTGTCAGTTTCCATGGATACAAGCTTGGTCTGAAGATCTGCTACCTTTTTCTGAAGCTCAATAGTATCCTTTTCTGCCTGCAAAAGCTGCCGCTCACTCTCAGGGGATGCCTTAAAAGATAGAGAGAGCTTTTGCTTTTCATCCTTTATTAACCGAAGCTGGTCATTTATTGATCGTTTTTCCTCTTCAATCCTTGTTTTTTCATCCTCAATCTGTTTTTTTTCTTCTGCCAATCTACTGATCTCTTTATTTATTGTGTCCTCTGGTTTGGCTGCTACCACTATCTCTTGCTTCATTTCCTTTGCAGATTGAACTTTAGCTGTTTTTGCAGGTTTAACTATTAGAGAAGACATATACTTAGGTAATTGAACACTCTTTTGTACAGCCACAATTTCCTTAGGCTTGACAGGTTTCAATGGTTGTACTACAATCTCTTGTTTAACAGGTATTGGCTTTACCTCTGGTATTTTTTCAATTTTTATAGGGCTTGATTCTACTATTTTAACAGGCTTTTCCAGTGGCTCCTGCTTTTTAATGCTTATTTCTTCAACATACATATCATCTTCATCTATCTCAGTAGTAGACGCAATTAATAAGACAACAAAGGTAGTTGATGAAATAATAAATAATCCAATAACTGCAGGTAATAACCATCTTTTCATAGGAAACCTCCCATCTTTAACATTTACAATATAGTGTATCAAACCTTACAGGAAATGTCAAGGTATTTTCTGCATGAAAAAAGATTCTCGCAAAGATCGCAAAGTTTTCGCAGAGTTCGCAGAGATAAGGCTAAAGAGATGAAAAAAAATGATGCAAATCTCATCTTTTTTCTCTTACTCTGCATTCTTTGCGAATCCTTATGCAGATCTTTGCGGGAATCTTTTTTCCACAATGAGAATTGCTGGTGCAAACTATATCCAACCTGTGCAATTAGGAATAACCACAAAGGCGTGAATTGTTTTTATTTGCCATAATGAATAATGTCACCCCTTCGGGGTTGAAACATTATTGCACTATAGGCTATAATAATACCAGCCCTTCAGGCTTTAATAGTGAAAATAACCCCGAAAGGGGTCGCACATGCCACAAGCAAGTGCAACACTATTGCTGTCAGAACATCAACTAATAATTGGAGATAGCAACCTATATCGTGTCAATCTCTTAGGAGATATGGAGATAATGAAATCAGAGAAAGAATCACAAAGGGTGTAACTC
>JBDRAP010000021.1:0-8263 GCA_043823615.1 bacterium | reverse complement strand
CATGCCTACGGCATTTATATTTGGATAATATTTATTTCTACCGATATGTTGTCCCTACAGGACATTTAAGAAAATCGATAGCTAATTTGCATTTTATCGCTGTATTCCTGTAGCTTAATACCACAACCGCACAGGTCGAATAATTGTAACAACACAGGAGTAATTGCAAATGAGAGGTAGCACCTCTGGCGGAGGTAGCACCTCTGGCGGAGGTAGCACCTCTGGCGGAAGAGACTGGCAAGGGTTGTATCTTAAGAATTTACACCCTTTGTGATTCTTTCTCTGTAAACAAATGGTGATTTTTACTTGCACAGGTTGGACTATTTCCACAAAATTTACAGAAGAACCGATAAAACAAGATTACTTATTTGAGATAAGAAAGAGCCAGAAAATACATCTTCTGCTAAACAATTCCCCCCCAACCATTGATCCATTACCCCCACTTGAAAATTATTGTTGCAATTTTCTGAGCATTGATATATAATAAAGGCATGTTAAATACAATCATGACAAGACGAAGTGTCAGAGAATTTACCGCACAGGATGTTCCGCAAGAGATTATTTGCCAGATACTTGAGGCTGGAAGATGGGCACCGTCTGGTCTTAATAATCAGCCATGGCGATTTGTTGTTGTTCGTGACAGGAAGTATATTGAGCAGCTATCAGGACTTACCAAATATGCAAAAACTGTGTCCAATGCAAACCTGTTGATTATTGTCTTGCTTGATAATAGCGTGGTGTATGATCGGACAAAGGATCTTCAGGCTATTGGTGCCTGTATCCAGAACATGCTGCTTGCTATTCATGAGCTTGGGCTTGGTGCCTGTTGGATTGGAGAGATACTCAATCAAAAGGAACGAGTGCTTGATTTGCTTGAACTCTCAAACACAGAGACACAAATCAAGAATCAGACCCCTAACCAACCTTGTGATTGTAAGTTGATAGGGACATCTCTTGAATTAATGGCTGTGCTTGCAATTGGCTACCCTGTAAATAAACGGCGGGTTTCTAATCGCATGAGGATTGAGGAGTTGGTGATTTGTTGGAAATAAGGCATTGGGTTTCAAACATGCTATCTCAATTGACTCGCAAAAACATCATTGCCTTCCTGATAATACTTGGTGTTGCATTTCTCTTCTTTTCTAATGTCATCTTTAGTGATTATACCTTTGGATATGGGGACCTGCATCGCTATTTTTATCCCTTAAGGTTTTATGCTGCCTCATGTATCAAGGAGGGAATATTACCCCTATGGAATCCCTACTTGTTTTCTGGATACCCTTGTCTTTCTGCCCTCCAACTGGGGATTTTTTATCCTGTGTCCATACTTGCCTATATTCTGCCGTTTCATCTTGGGTTTAATCTTTACATTGTGTCTCATTTCCTGCTTGCAGGCATATTTATGTATCTCTTGATGAGGGAATGGAAAACAGGTTTTACCGGCTCCCTTATCTCTGCCCTAAGCTATGCCTTTGGCGGATATATGCTTTCTGTAGTAGATATGCTGACCACACTTTCTGCTGCTGCATGGACACCACTCATCTTTTTGTTTTATACAAAGGCATTGGTTACTCATACATTCAGATATACCATCCTGACAGGCATAACGCTTGGCATTGCATTCCTTGGAGGTGAGCCGTCTGTATGGTATATGGTCTCAATGACTCTTGGTCTCTATTCCATCTATTCTTTGCCACGCTATAAGGGAGCAGTACGCACCTTTATTTTATCCTTTTTGATAAGCATTGCCTTCTTTCTTCCTCAACTGCTTCCATTGTTAGAAATTATTTTCTATTCAACCAGAAGCAATGGTATGGAGCTTTCTCATGTAATCAGTCTTTCCCTGAAACCATGGGAAATATTTAACCTGATATGCCCATTTTTCACCGGCAATTATGTTGACAAAAATCACTTCTGGTTTGGCCAGAGCTGGCTTGAAGGCATATACCTTGGGATATTGCCGTTTTTACTATCTATGTTTGCCATATTTACTCGTGGCACAAGGTTTTGGTCGCTGATGCTGCTGCTTTTTTTGCTCATTGCCTTAGCAGGCAGCACCTTTGGCGGAGGTATCTATCATTTCTTTTATCAATACCTGCCAGGGTTTAATCTTATCCGTTATCCGGTTAAATTCTTTTCCATAGCAGCATTTGCCTTATCAATCCTTGCTGGATTTGGATATGAGTCTATGAATAGACACAAAAAATGGTTTGGTCTGTTTATTATTGTATTTATGCTCTGGTATTTTGCGGCATATTTATCATGCCGGCTTTTTAGCTCAGAATTTATTCCCTGGATAGCTGCAAATTGGCACACCACAACGACAATAGACAGGTTGACCATTTGGTACAATACCACCCTTGCATCTGCAGGAATTGTCTTATTTGTCCTGTTTATTGGTGTAACAGCCATGTTTTTGTATTGGAGAGGACTGATTCAGTCTCATGTATTTTCATTAGTCATGGTTGGCTTGGTTGTTCTTGATCTTTTCCTTGCCGGTGAAAAGATAAATCCTGTGTTTGATTCAAAACTTTATAGCCATACATCCAATGCTGCTGCCTTTCCAAAACAGGATGCAACCTGTTTTCGGATATACATGGAACCAGAGACAGAAAAGTATTATCAAATAATCAGGGGGGGAAATTTAGAGGATGCCCTTAAAAGTGTACAAGATGTATTAGTACCAAATGCGACCCTGCTTTATAATCTGTTTGATACATGGGGATATGAATCAATAAACATAAACGATTATTCAAAGGTTATTGATCTGATTAATCAATCAGGAGCATATAATCTGATAGACATGCTCAATATTAAGTATATCCTGTCGTGCTTTCAGGTTCGAAATCCAGGGTTTAAGCACATCTACAATGATGGAAAAATAAACATATATGCTAATCCCTCATACCTTTCCCGAGCGTTTTGGGTGCCTGAATGTATGGTTATTAATGACCGTGAAATAATATTGAAAAAACTGATAGATATTGACCCGCGACAGGTGGTTATTCTTGAAGAGAATCCTTGCACAGAGGGAAAAGTAGGCAGTCAGAAGAAAGCAAGAGACACGGATGCGAATATGCAACCTTTGTCAGAAGTGCTGCCACATGAAGAGCAAGATGTCCGAATCGTAAAATATCAGCCCAACACTGTGCTCATCAGGGCATCTACTACTAAGGATGGCTTTTTATTCCTTAGTGATACATATTATCCGGGGTGGTATGCCCGAGTAGATGGGGTAAAGACAAGGATTTATCGGGCAAACTATGCTTTTCGTGCAATCTATCTTAAGGCTGGAATACACAAAATAGAATTCAGGTACATGCCAAACAGCCTGATAGTTGGCTGCTGGGCAAGCCTGACAGCCATATTGCTATGTGTGGTGAGTGGATGGTATCTGGCTCGTAGGAGTAATTGAACAGCAACGGGACACCACCCTTATTTTTGATAATCCTAAAAATTCACTTGATATTTGCGGCTATATTTGGTATAATCAAGCATCAGGAGTTACAATGGATAAAAAAGGTTTTACTTTAATTGAATTAATGGTAGTAGTGCTTATTATCTCTATCATTGCTGCTTTGGTTGGACCAACAATCTTTAAGAAGATAGGGAAATCAAAGCGTGTTGCAGCTAAGGCACAGATTGAAATGTTTGGCACGGCATTAGATAGTTATCGATTGGATAATGATGAATATCCTCCTACAGAACAAGGGCTTGCTGCTCTTATAAAAATACCGGTTCCATCCCTTAAGAATTGGGATGGACCATATCTCAAAAAAGAGATCCCTCTGGATCCATGGGGGAATCCATATGTGTATGTTTGTGAAAATCCCACTACCTATGAACTGTTATCCTATGGGGCAGATGGGAAAGAAGATGGCGAAAAAGAGACAGATGCAGAGGATATTGTCAGCTGGAAGTAATATAATTGGTAGCTATTTACTCAGGTGAAGTGCAAGAAAAGAATATGAACCGCAGAGACACAGAGTTCACAAAAATGACAGATGACAGAATAATTGTAACTATTCAGGTATAATGACGGAATACAGAATAGATGCAGGTTCTTTCACTTTGACTCCTGCATTCTGATCTGTCGTAGGGGCAAACCCCCTGTGGTTGCCCTCTGTGTAGGTGCAAATCTATATGTTGCTACCCAATAATCTCCCGTGATTATCACATATCAGGGCAGGCACAGGGGCTTGCCCCTACAACAGAATCCAACAATGGAGAGACAGCGACCACAAGAGGAGAGCACCTGATAGGGGTGCTCTCCTCAAGAATCAAGAAGTTACGAAGTCGGGAAGTCGAGGAGTTAAGAACTTACGAAGTTAGTGGGGTGGTTTGCACCTCCTCATAGATGCTGTTTACCTGTTTTGGACATCTGCCGGCGTTTTTGATAATTCTTGTCAATAATTCTTTAGAGGTTTGGGTTGGTGTTGTTGCACCGGCTGCATGGACAATTTTTTCATCAATCCCTGTGCCGCCAAGATCATCAACCCCAAAACACAAGGCAACCTCAGCCAATTTTTCGCCCAAATACATCCATAATCCTTTGATATGGGTAATATTATCCAATAAGAGCCTTGATACAGCAAATACCCTTAAATCATCAAACCCATCTGTTCCCTTGCAATTTGACAGATTAGTATTATTGGGATGAAAGGATAGCGGGACAAAGGACAAAAATCCAGTGCCAGAGGTGCTACCTATCGTTTTATCCTGAAGCTCACGAATAGCTATAATGTGTTCTACCCTTTCCTCAGGGGTTTCCACATGTCCATAAAGCATGGTGGCATTGGAATACAGTCCAAGATTATGAGCTATTTCCATAACCTTAAGCCATCTTTCACCAGGAATCTTTTTTGGGGCAACTATCTTTCGCACCCTTGGGCTAAATATCTCTGCTCCGCCACCAGGGATAGAGGAAAGCCCTGCATTTTTTAATCTTGTCAAGGCATCCTCAAGGCTTATTCCTGATAAATTAGCATAATAATCTATCTCTGTAGCAGTAAATGCCTGAATAAATATATTGTCATTTATTCCCTTTATCCTTTGAAGCATCTCCTCAAGGTATGAAAATGGCAAATCCGGATGCAGCCCACCCACAATATGTACCTCATTTACACCCATACGGTGAATAGCCCTTACCCTTTCCTCTATCTCCTCAAGGGATAGCAAATATGCGTCCTCTGCATTTGGATCACGAGAAAAGGCACATAATGGACAACGGCATGTACAGATGTTTGTATAGTTAATGTTAAGGTTGCAATTAAAGTAAGCATTATCTTTTGCCAGAGGCGTTTCCTTGATCATTATTCTCTTTCTGACCATATCAGCAAAATGTCCCAATCTAAGAATATCTGAGGATCGCATCAGCCGTACCCCATCCTCCTGAGTAAGCCTCTCACCTGCAAATATCTTTTCTTCAATATCCATTATTTTCTCAAGCATTCCTGTTTCTCCTTACCAGCGAACATATGGTCTTTTTGGCGTTATTCTTTCTACCACATATTTTAGCTTTCCCCTTGAATTACAGACAAAGGCTATATTTTTTCCCATCCATTGAAGCCTGTGATGGATTCTGACAACAACTACGATATCTCCAGCATTTACTTCTATTATGCTTGAAGTTACTCCATTTCTCTTAAGAAACTTTATAGTATTCTTGAGGTTTTTAACAGTCTTCACAGCTACAATTTCGTGCTTTTTTACACCCGGAATATCCCGGGCATATTCTGAGGCATTTTTTTTAGCCATAAAGATGGAACGAGACTCTATCTGAGTACAACCAATGCAAAAAACAAGCATCATGGCCAGAATAACCAATCGTTGTTGCATTATTCCCTTTGAAAATACAACGAAGAAATATGAACACACAAAGGCACAAAGGCACAAGGACACAAGGTAAGAATTCAATTTCCATCCCCTCCTTTTTTCCCCTTCCTTTTGACAGGCTCAGGGCAGGTATTATAATCATAATATGTTGTCATTATAACAGATTGTGACATATTGTCAAGTTTTTTTTTGTAAATTGGATTAACAGATGTTCTGGCTTCAGAATGTGGTTCAAAAATTGAAAAAAAATACTTGACAAATTAAACAATATGGAGTATAGTAATATTTAGCTTTTCAAATGCACTTCTAAGATGTATTTCACATATCCACATATCATATATTTTATACAGCACACTTTTTATACAGCACACTTTGATGCAATCTTGATTCTATTTCAATACAATAAATAAAACTGGGGAATAAATTGTAAGCTTTTAGCTGTCAGTGGGTTAGTTGTCAGATAAGGGCGGGTTGCAAGCCTGCTTCTACAATAAACCATAACTGCTCACTATCCTGTGGTAATTTCAAGAGATTGAAGATGATGAGGCAATCTAACCGTTGCAATATGGAAGTAGGTTCACAAGGACAATCTTCGTGGCTTGGAAAATTCACAGGTTATTGAACAATTACGATAAATCAATCTTTAGGAGGTTTCACATGAGGTCAAGGTCAATCTTTTCGTCTGTATTCTTTTTGGGTTTTATAGGTGTTTTTTTGGGTATGAATATTGAGGCTTCGGACTATGCTAAATGGGCGGAATATAAGTATCCTCAGCTTGCGGCAGTGCTCAAGATGGGGGTAGGGGATATTGATGGAGATGGGGTCAAGGAGACTGTGGCACTGAGTATGGAGGGACCAAGTGTTGAGTTTGAAAGACGCGGAAATGATGGTCGTCTTCAGGGTGATCAACTGGATGGGATGCAGGGCATCAAGGTCTTTCCTAATCCATATATGCCGAAATGGGGACATCAAATGGTTACCTTTGCCTTTCCTGGGATAGGAACTGTTACCGGAAGTATTACGGTGAAGATATGTAATGGCTCTGGCATTGCAGTAAGGACGATGAAAACGGCTGGAGGCTATCAGCTCTTATGGGATGGTAGAAATGATTCAGGGGAAGCTGTGTCAGCGGGCATCTATTCCTTTACTATTACTAAAGAGGGTCAGAGTGAAATATGCGGCAAACTGTTGGTTGGCATTGACCATGTGCCGGATACCTCGATGCGGGTTAAGGTATTAAAACTTGCTGAGCCGGGCGTAGGCGAGGTGATGGGCGAGGTGATGGGTGAGGTGGTGGTTGATGGCAGCCTTGCCGGGCTTAACACCTGTTTACAGGTACAGGATATTGACAATGATGGCAAGGATGAGATAATCTTTGGTCTGGGCAATGTGCCTGAGGATGCCTCAAACCCATTTCCTGATAAGGCAAGTATATATGTCTATGGCTGGGGTGAAAATGGGTTGGTTCAGGAATATAAAAGCCCTGAGATAATTTGCGGAAAAGGCATCATCTCTGCCTTAACCGTTGGTGATACAGATGGTAATGGTCGAAAAGAGATACTGGTTGGTATTACCCGGGGAAATAAGAATAACCTTAAGGCAACCGGTGATAACTTTGAACTATTGGAATCATATATTAGTGATAAAAAATACTTGGCCGCAGCCAATCTTTTATCTGCAGGGCTGCTTAAAAGGATCCTTGTTTAATTCCGAGATAGTAAGGATTGAAAGGGGAACTGATACCTTTGGTCCACCAAGCACTCATCCCTCTGGTCATGGCTTCCTCTATCGGCTTACCTCTGGTCAATTGGATAATGATAATTGTAATGAGGTATTGGCTGATGTCTCTGATCTGAACTACAAAAACCTCAATAAATTTATAGAAGACCTTGCTTGGGAGATGGCTAAGGGGGGTAAGACCGAGTTCAGTTTGTCACCACCACTTAATCCTGTGCCAGCATCAGCACCTGATGATAGCTCTTCAGGCTCTCCCATTTCTAATATCCTGCCGCAGGTAAGCATGATGCTTTCCAGCCCTGCACTTCAATCTGTTATCCCTCAGGCAGAATTTGTTTCAGGGATGCTGAATATGATGAATAGACAAATGCCTGATACTACTACAAAAGCCGGTGCTCCACCACTGAATAAGATGAATGTAATGTCGCATTATGGTTCCTATCATCCTTGGTATTCAGACTATATTAATGAAGAGTTGATCAGCTATACCGAAAAAACCCTGCTGCCGGATGGTGCCAATTATCCGGATGTTGCCGGTCCCTTGGTTGAGGGAAAACTTAAGAGATTTGATTGGAACGGTTCAGACGGCTATAGCATGAAGGAATCAATGATGAGGGTAGGGGTATTTAGTCTTGATACCGTGATTGACATGGATAAACAGATAGTGGTCAAGGGTATTGAGGGACAGCAC
>JBDRAP010000020.1:0-2025 GCA_043823615.1 bacterium | reverse complement strand
CAGCCATTCTTTCATATAACACACACTATAACATACATTCGATTAAAATGCAAGATTTTTTTATGTAAAAACGTAATGGGTTAGTAAACAGTGGGAAATATTAGTCAGTTGAGGATTACACACCACCTGTCCGACACCAGAGCACCAAGCACCAGAGTTGCTTCGGCCAAGCAGGGGATATTTCACCAAGCAACACTTGCAAGATGCTCTCTCAAGAGGATTACACGCCCTGCTCCAGACACCAGTGCTGTGGTTGTTCATGCCTTCATCCTATCCACCTTGCAGCCTTTTCTCTTCTCGCACCAATAATTACTTTCCTTCAGACTTTTCTCCTACAAACCAACCGCTCTTTCGCTTAAAAAGCAGATTAAAAGTAGTCAGGCTGCCATAGATACGGGTAATATACTGCTGCATCTCAATCTTTTCTTCATTCTCAAGTTTTGAGTGAGCATTTATCTTTTGTTCCAGCACCCTTAATCGATCACGAATCATAATTATCTTATGAAAGAATGCCTCCAGAGGGATCCTTTTTTCTGCAAGGGCATCGTTTTTCGGTTTAATAATCATCTCTCCCTCAATCCATTTCTCTCCAAGCTCCATCTCTGAATCCCGCAACGCATATCCTTCCTCCAACAATGCCTGCTTGACCGCCTTTTTTATCAATTCATAATCCATTGTACTATTTTCGCTCATTGTGTGTGCCTCCTGATATTAAAGACAATAGGGTATTCATCAACAGTAATTCATGGTGAATTTGCAAGTAATTAAGATTTCCAGCACATGCACTTCATTTTATCATGCAAATCTGCGTTCATCTGCGTCCTATATTTTGGGAACGCAGGTCAAGCCCCAACATTTATAGCCATCAAAAATTCCTTATTGCTCTTAGTTGTCTTCATCTTACTAATTATCAACTCCATACTTTCCACTGGACTCATGGTACTAAGAACCTTTCGTAATACCCAAACCTTAGCCAGTGTTTCCTCATCCAATAAAAGCTCTTCCTTTCTTGTTCCTGACTTAAGAATATTAATAGCTGGGAACAGCCTTTTATCTACCAGCGATCTGTCAAGAAGAACCTCCATATTGCCTGTTCCCTTGAATTCTTCAAATATAACCTCATCCATGCGGCTGCCGGTATCAACAAGGGCTGTAGCAATAATGGTTAAGCTGCCACCCTCTTCTATATTTCTTGCTGCTCCAAAAAATCTCTTGGGACGATGCAGGGCATTTGAATCTACTCCGCCGGAAAGAACCTTTCCTGAGGTGGGACAGACCTGATTATGTGCTCGGGCAAGACGGGTAATGCTATCTAAAAGAATAACCACATCATGCTTGTGTTCCACAAGCCTTTTTGCCTTTTCAATCACCATATCTGCTACCTGAACATGTCGTTGAGGTGGCTCATCAAAGGTTGAGCTAATTACCTCACCGTTTACAGACCGTGCCATATCAGTAACCTCTTCAGGTCGCTCATCAATAAGAAGGACAATCAATTTAATCTCTGGATGGTTTGCAGTAATACTATTAGCTAATTTTTGGAGCAAAACGGTCTTTCCTGTTCTTGGCGGTGCAACAATCAATCCCCTTTGTCCCTTACCAATTGGGGTAAGCATATCCATAACCCGCATGGATATTTCACCTGGTGCTCTTTCTAAAATTATTCTTTCCTGAGGATAAAGCGGGGTCAGGTTGTCAAACAGTATCCTTTGAGAAGCAATATTAGGCTCATCAAAATTTACAGCCTCAACCCTGAGTAAAGCAAAGAATTTTTCACTTTCCTTTGGTGAACGAATCTGACCCGAAACAGTATCTCCTGTATGAAGACTAAACTTTCTAATCTGTGATGGAGAGACATAGATATCATCCGGACTTGGAAGATAGTTGTAGTTTGTGGACCTCAAAAAGCCATAGCCATCAGGTAATACCTCTAAAACCCCCTGTCCAAAGAGTTGTCCCTGTGCCTCTGCCCGAGCCTCCAGGATGGCAAAGATAAGCTCCTGTTTTCTCATACCACTTGCCCCT
>JBDRAP010000019.1:0-4681 GCA_043823615.1 bacterium | reverse complement strand
TTCCTTTAGTTCAGAGAAATCCTCCCTTGTTACATGAACCTCATTTATTCGATTATCAACTATTTTTATAATCTCTCTCTTAAACGATGGTGTCATCCTGAAATCTACTACATTTGCTGTTTGCATTTGGTTTTCTCCGTTTTGATACTCATAAATATCTAATCTTGGCAACCATTCATCACAAAGATGCAGAGAAACAGAGAGAAAATTCAAAGTCTATTTACCATATGCCTTTGTTATCTGATTTATTTCCATTTCTGTATCTCTGAGATAAACAGTTACCTTTATTTTAATTACCAGCTCATTTAATAACCCCAACCTTTCCCTGCAATATCCTATTATTTGTCTTCAGAATATAAAGATATATCCCACTTGCCACAGGCTTATTATCTGCATTGGTTAGATCCCATGAATTACTCTGCTCAATTATCTTAACCAGCTCACCTGACAGGGTGTATATCTCAATTCGGCCAGATGGACTAAACATAATGGGTTGATTATTCAGAGATGGATTTGGATAGGCTGTGCAGGTTGAGGCTGAAACCCTACCCTCTAATGGAATAATATGAAGAGATATCTCTGTGGAATCGATAGAAATCTTCTCAATATCAGTGCTTACCCCTAAGACATTTCCTACTCTTACCGTTACATTCCCTTCTTTATTTGCCTTAACCTTAAGTGCAGCTATTACCCCCTGACCAGTTTCTCCGCTGACCCTGCCCACTCGACATTGAGCAAATTTATTTGCTACCGGAGATGTTACCCAAAATGGTGTGGTTTTCTGTCCTCTCTTCAGGAATTCACCATCACTTACCCCTATTAATCTTAGCATATCTGGATTATTTATTGTAATATCAAATTGTATTCCGTACAAGTTAGTTGCATTATCAATCCCTAATTTCACCTCAATTTCATCCCCAACCCTGTATGTTTCTGAACAAGGATATAACCTTACACCCATGGATTTGTCCTGCAAGAAATAGGATATACTGGGTGATTGTGCTACCACAATATCCGGGACATCAGAGAAATTTCTGGAAATAGCAGCTATATCCGTAATATCGATCTCATCACTTAAATCAATATCACACCAAGGGTCATATCCTGCATCTCCACTTCTCATTCCAAATAATTTACCGACAAGAACCATGTCAAGAATGTTTACAGTAACATCATTATTAATATCAAATCCATAGGATACAGATACACTTCCATTGGACAGACTATTAGGGATTGAAGTCGCCTCTGAATCAGACAAGATAACAGATCCCATCTGAAGATAAGATGGCATGATAGTGGATGTACCTATAACCTTGAATTTTATACAAGCAAGTGTTCCTGAACCACTTACTGCTGTAGATGTGCCCATTCTTGTACAGACAATATTTTTCAACGATGAAGTCCCATTGTCAGGGCTATTCCAATATATTTGTGTCCCGGTACCCCTTAAAAACCCTCCTTCCTCAACTGCTATTACCCGAAGTATTGCCGGGTTAAAATAAAGACTGGCTTGCCAGCCGTATAAATCAACCACATCCTCTACCCTTATCTCAACCGTATAAGTACCCCCAAGCCGTGCATGTCCAAATACAGGATGGATCTTTACCCTTGCAGCAGTTGTACCTGTTTCTGTTATTGCCACACTGTTCTTTTTACCAGGCGTTCCACCAGATATTTGGCTTTCCTTCCATTCATTGCTTTCAGGTGATATTCTTTCTAATGATTTACCATTTCCATTTCCACCAGAGGCAGATGAATAAGTAATCGAGCCAATAAAAACTCCTTGAGGATCTATCAATACTACGGTATCGACTGAGTTACTAAGGCTCATAGGGGTTTTGATAATTATACCAGTGTTCGTACCATAAGTAGTGGTAAATGTAGCTCCATTATCAGCAAGCACTGCATATCCTTGAGCAGGAATGGTCAATGTACCTTGATAAAAGGTCATTGTATGTGTGCTGCCATCAAAAAATTTCCAATTTGATAGATTTATCTCTGTATTCCCATTATTGTATACCTCAACCCATTCACAACTGGTAGTACCGGGGTTATACATTATCTCATTTATGATTATACCTTCTGCATGTCCCGCATTGCTGTTTAGAAACAGCAATAAGGAAATAACTATTATTTTAAGTGGGTGGATAGAAACATTCTGCATTTTACTGCCAAGCCTTAATTTAAGTTTTTTCTTCTTTATATTACTGCTCCGATAGATGAAAGCGACTATTCTATAACATAATCGCAAGTGTCTAAGGTAAAATCAAGTATATCATGATAAGTTTTTCTTGTCAATAAAAAATTAGAGGATGTCGTAGTCGTAATGGGTCAGTGAAATGGTAGAGAAAAGATTAACCACAAAGGCACGAAGACACGAAGAAAGAAAAAATGGTGATCGGTTATCGGGTGAAGAGGTAATCAAGCAAGGATTTTTCTTACCGATTACCTGACCCCAAGTAGATTATACCTTCTGCTTAACGATTTCCCCCCTATTTCACTGACCCATTACAGGATGTCTGGAAGAGAGGGAGGCGAATGGATACCATCTGGCTTTCCCTCTTCCAATACTTATCAGATTTCACAAATCAAATCCTGCTGTTTTGCAACAAGAATAACCTTATACCCTCTCCCTATAATTCCTCATGAGTAATAAGCTGAACATTTAATTGTTCGCAACTCTTTCGACACTCTTCGTTTACACTCACAGCCACAAGAAGTATCTTTGGAATTTTCCCTGTTATTTGTGTATAAAACTTAGCCTTTCGAGACAAAATACTCACATCTGCTGAACCAGCCGATGATTTTATCTCACCAAGATATTCTTCACCATTCTTTATCAAAAAGTCTATCTGAATATCCTGAGGATATCCAAAGACAATCCCGTCTTTATCATGTACCTTCCATTCCACTATCTCTTCTACATCCAAATGCTTTGTCAGTAACTCCCTTAATGTATTTCTGATAGTAGCCTCGGCAAATATCCCCCACCTTGACCCAAGCGTATCTATTTTTATGGTCAGTTTATCAGTTTTTACATCCAAACACTTTATTGCCTGCCATTGATCATCAACCTTTGCATCCAAATTATCAAATTTTGCGTCCAGACTATCAACCTTTGTGTCCAAACTATTAAATTTTGTGTCCAAACTATTAACCTTTGTATCCAGACTATCAACCTTTGCGTCTAGGCTATTAACCTTTGTGTCCAAACTGTTAACCTTTGTGTCCAGGCTATCAACCTTTGTGTCTAGTCTATCAACCTTTGTGTCTAGTCTATCAACCTTTGTGTCCAGACTATCAAACTTTGTGTCCAACTCCTTTATTGCCTGCCCATGAACATCAAACTTTGCGTCCAACTCCTTTATTGCCTGCCCCTGGACATCAAACTTTGCGTCCAGACTATCAACTTTTGTGTCCAACTTGTTTATTTCTTGCCTCTGCGACTCAAATCCATCATGCATCTCTTGAAGTAAGGCATCAAACCTGCGCCCCGAAGCCTCAAAGTTATGTTCCATAAGTTCAATCCGCTGGTTAGCCTTCTCATGACTAATCCGACTCTCTTCAAACATCTGCTTCAACTCACCCTTTGTACTAAAAATCTCACTTAAAATGACTGACACCTCTCGCCTGAACCATACATCTTTCTTCAAAAGTGCTGGCAATGCTTTTAAGATATGCTCTTCTTCTTCCTTGAACTTTAATACTCTGCCTTGCATAATTAATTCCTCCTTAGTAAACATGGAGCAACATCTGTTCGACATGTGCAATTAGAAACATGGAATATATCCACAAATCGCAGATTAAAGAGACAGAGGGCAGGCACGGGGGCCTTCCCCTACGACAAATGTCTCATGAACCATGTAGAGACGCAATATCTTGCGTCTCTACATGGTGCCTTCGGATTTTTTTCTGATAGTCTGTGAAATCTGCGTAATCTGTGGATAATCTTATAATGCTCTCCTTAAAAATCATAAGAATAATACAAGGCAATCCCCTTTTCCCTTGCGTATTCCTCAGCATCAGGCTCACTTATCATATAGGCAACCAATACTGGAAATATCTCCTCAAACACACCTGCAAGCCTTTCTAACCTTATTTTTATAAACCTATCTATATTATTCTTAGAAAGCTGACTCTTACCCTCTCCTATGATTGTAACCCTCTTATTATCCCTGATTGCCTCTCCAATTATATTTACCTCTATCATCTCATTTTTTTCATTGGGCACATATCCTCTCTTTAGCCTACCCTGAACAATAATCCCATAGTCCTTTTTTAATAACTCTGGTAATCCTTTATATGCTCTATCTTCAAGAATATAACCCACAGTTCCTGAAAGCCCCCCAAGCTGTTTCCTCGTCTTTTTGTGCTCACAAACAAGTTCGCACAACTCATGCTGGGTTTCTTTCTGTGCTTCAGCCAACTCCTCTACCTTGACCTCGGTTCTTTTTTGTGCCTCAACCAGTTCCTCTATCCCGACCTCAGTTCTTTTTTGTGCCTCAGCCAACTCTCTCTGAGATTTTCCAAGATCTTTTATGATTTCCTTTAGTTCAGAGAAATCCTCCCTTGTTACATGAACCTCATTTATTCGATTATCAACTATTTTTATAATCTCTCTCTTAAACGATGGTGTCATCCTGAAATCTACTACATTTGCTGTTTGCATTTGGTTTTCTCC
>JBDRAP010000018.1:0-2819 GCA_043823615.1 bacterium | reverse complement strand
TCACCAGGGGCTGTCCATTGAAGGACAACAGAGTTAAGCCCGGCTGTTCCTACTGATTGTAGAGTGCCTATCTTCCTTGGGGCAGTGGTATCGGTTGATATTGTGATATTTAGACAGAGCGAGTCATTGGCAGTATTTACTGTCCGTCTGCCTGTCTCATCTATGCCACCCTGAACAAAGATGGAGAGGCTGTCGCCTGATGAGGAATAGTCAAAAAGTCTTGATAGATCATTGGTTCTAATATTAGATAGATCAATGTTCCAACTGCCGGAATCATCAACAACCGTTGACCATGTTGAAGAGCTGCCCAAAGAACCATTGCCATCAAGGTTATTGATCTGAACATATACTATGGCATCTGTAGCCACGGTCAAATTATCCTTATATATCCAACCGTATACAAGATCGCTTACTTTGTGATCATTAGAGGATGGTCCTGTGGATAGGCAATAATGTTGTCCACCCTTATCAGTTGTAGTCCCGCCGGAGATGATGTCATAATAATATGTGGTGTTTGGAGATAGATCTTTAAGGGCAATATGATGAGTATGCCCTGAATGATTATCTGTGGCTATCTGGTTGATACTGTTTGTACCCTGACCATATAAAACAGCACCTGTACCAGAGGCATTGGTAATCCATGAGATGGCAAAGCCTTCTCCCGTAATATTGGTTTGCATTATTTCATTTGGTTGACTGGCAAAGGCAGGGGTTATTATGGACATGGCAACAAGGAACAACATGATTCGCATAAAATTCACCTGAAATATAGGATTATAGCAAGCGACAGATTGTGTGAAAACTCTGAAATTGAACATCAATGCCACAACATAAAGTAGCACAAGCATCTTTGCTTGTGATTATTTTATTTCTTAATCTGGAAGATTGAGAAATTTTTGCAACCTGTGCAATTAGGAATAACCACAAAGGCGTGAATTGTTTTTATTTGCCATAATGAATAATGCCACCTTCTACAATAATGCCACCCCTTCAGGGTTTAATGGTAATTGTTTATTAATTGCTATAATAATACCAGCCCTTCAGGCTTTAATAGTGAAAATAACCCCGAAAGGGGTGATATTATTGTAGCAAACAGATGAGAATAAGCAATCCCAACCCCGAAGGGGTGGCATTATTGTAGCCGTGATTAATATTGTTGTGATGTAAATTCTAATTGCACAGCTCGAATTTTTGAGGGACATCCAATGTGTAGGGACAGTCCCCCGTGTCTGCTCTCTGTCTTACCGTTAGAGGCAGCGTCATGTTAGTCTATATAGCCCCATGCCTTAAATTGTTCCTGTAACTTAAGGTTGTCCTTAAATACCTGAAAGTATAAATATTCTGGTGCCATATCCGCACCGTTTGGCCAGGAAATTGTATCCAGTTCTTTATCCAATTTGAGTTGTGCAAAAATAGATATATCAGTTAATGGTTGAAAAACAGGTCCTTGTAAAACCTCACTCAAGTCAGCAATACCTTTTTGTCCATTATTAAAGGAAACCTCTACCTTGTATCCATCCAAATATGTTGCATTTGTTACATGTAATATCATTTACCTACTCTAACGGCTCAATTGATTTTGGTATTTCTTGTTGACGGCAGAGCTCCCAATCTTCCATCAACTCATCTTTGTGGAATTCATACCATTCCAAAACATGTCGTAGTGCTCTTTTGGGAAATCGACCTTCTATTATTCCATCAAGGATATTAACAGTGGTTTCATATTCACCATACTTGGCATGAAAATGTGGAGGCAAATGGTCGTCCCAGTACATAGTTATAACAATCCCCAGGAATCTGCTAATTATTGGCATATTATTCTCCCATCTTGCCTATGTACCATGCCTGTGAATCACAAGCTGGAAGCTTGTGCTACCTATTTCAGATACAAATCCCTTGCCGGCATACAGGCACCAGTATCCATTCGTGTCTTGAGTTTTATCCCATTCTCAGCATACACATCTAAATAAAGCAGATCGCCTGATTTGGAGAAATCAAACAACCCCTTGCCATCCTGGGTTCGCAGATTTACCAGATCATAGAACCAATATCCATTCTCATCTGTCAGACAAGAGGCAAGAGTAGACTTGCCTTGACTTCCGCTACCATTACCATCCTCAAGCCATAAACAAACAAGGGCATTTGTAGCAGGCTTATGACCATAATACACCCGGCCATAGGCAAGATAACTGCCTGATGGAATAATGGCTTGATTGGTGGTAAATGTTCCAACCATATCTGACTTGTCAGAAACAAGCAATTTATAGTAATAAGTAGTCATGGGCATTAAATCGTTCAGATTGACATAGTGAATCAGACTTGCTGTCCTGCTCCCGCGAACATCATAAGCACTTGCAGTCAAAGATCCTGCAGATAATCCATAATTTGCCTGACATGTACCTGTGCCCTCATTAGCCCAGAAAAGAGTTACCGCAGAATCTGTAGTATTACTTATGGTAACATTATTATCAGCATGACTGATTGTTGCCATGCCAAGTACAAACAATACAAAAAATAATCTTCTCATAACCGTCTACCTCCTTGTAATTGTCTCTTGCGTGTGTCAGCAGAATGACAAAGAAGTACCGCCTGACACCACAAAGAATTGACTGAATGGTTACAAACCAATAATTAAAGTATATCATAAATAACTTCAGATGTCAAATGAATTTGCAACCTCTGAATATTCGATAAAGCAAAATTGAATCTCACACTACACCATAAAACCACCACTAAGATGGTGTAGAATGGGCAAGAGAGCATCTATTTTTATGAAGTGGGGTGGGATACCTCAAATTTGAGGGTGTTAAAATGGGGGG
>JBDRAP010000017.1:0-2066 GCA_043823615.1 bacterium | reverse complement strand
GGGTGTAAATCCATTAATACAATCCTTGTCAGATTCTCATTTGCAATCACCTTAGTTATCGCTCACAATTATTTTCCCTAAGTGTTTACACCCTTTGTGGTTCTCTCTTCTCCCGTTGCACTTGCTACTGGCTAACAAGACCTATAAATATGGGTCTTCCTGAAAATGAGGTTACTATCCGTGCAAAGAATGCCCTTAAAGCTGTGGAAATGGATGAATATGCAAAAAAGTCCATTCACAATCTCAGCTTTGGACAAAAGAAAAGGGCATGTATTGCAGGGCTTTTGGCAATGGGACACGAAATACTGCTCCTTGATGAACCTACCGCTGGATTGGATCCAATGGGAGAGTACAAGATGATGAACCTGCTCACAAAACTGAACAAGGAAAATGGTGTAACCATTGTTATGGCCACACACAGCGTTGACCTTGTTCCATTGTTCCTTGACAGGCTCTATATTTTGAGCATGGGTCGTATTGAAAGAGGAGGCATTCCTGAGGATGTTTTCACAGCACCCGAAGAGATGTCAAATGTAAAGCTGAGGCTTCCACAGATTGCAGAGCTTATTTACAGATTAAAGCATGAAGATGGCATACCCTTTGAGAAGATCCCCCTTACCATTGGTGAGGCGAGAAGGGAGATAGTTAAAACCGTGAATCGTGACCATCTTACACATTCAAAATGAGAATTGCTGAATTTGCTTAAAAAAAACCTCTTGACAAAAAATATGATGATATGATATGATTAATAATTGGTAGAGGCATTATGAAAGGAGAGAAAAAATGCAGGTAGCAGAGAAGATAAAAAAGATGATTCAAGACCTCATACTTCCTGAATTGGAAACAATTAAGGGAGAAAATGCAGAGATTAAAACAATTCTTGGGGTTACAAATAAGCGGATAGATGATATAAATACTCATCTTATTGACCAAAGCAGACGGATAGATGAAACAAACAAACGGATAGATGATTCGAGGGTGGAATTAAGGAAAGAAATATCTGATTTGAGGATAGAATTAAAGGACGAAATATTTAAAAACACCCTGCGGATAGATGAAACGAACAAACTGATAGATGATACAAATAAACGAATGGACAGGTTATATGAGGTAATTGTGCGACGGGATGAACATGAAAAATTGGAGATGAAAATCTTCACCCTTGATCATGATGTAGCTCTGATGAAAACAGAGATACAGGAAAGAATAGCTGCATAGGGGAATTTACATATATGCAATCGTAATGGGTCAGTTAGTTGGTAGGAAAACGGACAACCACAAAAGGAGAGCACCTCTGGCAGGCTTGTCTCTGTCCGAAAATGCAACGAATAATCGCAAGAGCTACAGATAATCACGAAGCCAAACCAAACGGACACTCACAAGGGGGTAGCACTCCTGGCAGGGATGTCCCTACAGGAAAATTAATTATTGGTTTCCATATAAATCAATCTTACTCATGTATAGATAATCATCTAACAGGAGTTTACCAAATAAGTGGGGGAAGTCATGGTGAGATTCCATGCACTGTCACGCAACGGTAATGTCCAGCAGCAATCTGGTGCTGGATAAGTCCGGTCTATCACTTATCACAGGTTAAGTACCTTCGCAGAAAGGGAAGATATTCTATAGGAATAATCATAAACCCAGGCTGTGAAGTCTGGGTTTTTTTTGTTATATAATTGTTGTTGTAACAGTTCAGCTAACCGCAGAGGCGCAGAGACACAGAGAAAAACTTAAAGTTTATTGGCCATATGCTTGATTCCATCCCTATGAATTGGCACTACTGTTTTTAATTCTATGACTTCTTTGTAAACTACCGACAAATTACCTTCTAATCTGTAATCTGATTAGTTTCCATTCTCTGTGCCTCTGCGTCTCTGCGATAAACTATTACTTGTTGTTGAAATTATTGTTGGGCAAAATTGTTCGACCTGTGCGGTTGTGGTATTAAGCTACAGGAATACAGCGATAAAATGCAAATTAGCTATCGATTTTCTTAAATGTCCTGTAGGGACAACATATCGGTAGAAATAAATATTATCCAAATATAAATGCCGTAGGCATGA
>JBDRAP010000016.1:0-5077 GCA_043823615.1 bacterium | reverse complement strand
GCAATTCTTGCTGCAAAAAAGCCAACAGGTTTTTTTGCAAGGGTATTCCCTGTAATAGTATCCATGGTTCCATCCATCAGATACCCAATAAATCCTTTGGGACGAGGAAATTCAATGGTAAAGATAATCTCATTGGGTCTGATGCGATTAACCTCTCCTTTAAACACATAGGTTTTCTTGTTCTCTGTAGTATAGTATCCACCAAAGCAGGTAACATTTTTGATACTTTTTTGCTTCTCAATCTCCAGAACACCCTTGTCTCCATCACATGCAAGGCTATACCTACCTTCAAAATTCTCAGGATGAATCTGAGCAAGGCTAAGTATCGGGCAGAATAACATGAAGAGTGTTAAAGCACCATTTTGTAGAATATGTTTCATTGCGACCTCCTTGTTTATATTTTGGACATGTTATAGGCTATCTATTAAAGTAGCTGCTGTTAATGAATTCATACCAAGTCGCATTCAAGTGTTAACTATGTTGGCTTCGTCACCTCATTTGTAACACTTTACTCGTCTGAAGTAAAGACTAACCGCAGAGACACGCAAGACGCAGAGAATTTACGCAAAGTCAGAGGTTAGATTATTCTGTCATCTGTCATCTCTGTGAACTCTGTGTCTCTGCGGTTCATATTCTTTTCTTGCACTTCACTTGAGTAAATAGTTACCCTTATTTTGTAATTTCAATTTTTGAAATTACGACTACCTCTAATGTATTATCTAACATATTGATTGACAAACAGTTATCATCATTGCTCCAATAAAAAGTTTAATAAAAGTTTAATAAAAGTTTAATAAAAGTTTAATAATTTTAACCAAATTAAAAGACTTTTTTGACATCCTTGACCCAGCAAGGGGGATTTTTTTTGCCTTTATTTGCAATCAACCCTTCTTTTTGCATTTCAGTAAGTAAATTTGAGATTTTATGCTTCCTGCTCATAGTTGCCAAATCTTCTGGTAATAATTTCCATAGCAGTTCATCAATTTGTTTGCGGTTTGCCTGTTGATGTTCGATAAGAAATTTCAGCACCCAGTCTTTAAGCTGTTGTTTTGCAAATGGCTTTTGTTTTGTGTACAGTACTTGTTTGTCTGTTAATTTAGCCAAGGTTGCTGATATAAAGATATTGGGTTTTCTACCTTCTATCAATCCTTCTTTGCGTAACAAGGAAGTAGCCTCATCTGTGAGTTGATGCTTCTTCTGCACTTTATCCAACAATATTACTTTCATTAAGGGTAAATCGGCTTTTTCAATCAATAATTTAGAGTATTTTTCATCAATTATATTCCCGTAAATTTGCAAAACTACTTTTTGTCTGTCGTCTAAGATGTAGTCAGATAAAGGCAGGTATCTCTTGCGTTGTTCAGTGTTTATCATGTGAATACCGCATCCCAATGAATCAACCATATTTAGGCTTACCATCGCCTGAACCAACCATTTATTCCTATAATGCTGCGGAGTTTTTTTCCCTTCGAAATAATCTTCAGGCTGACCTTCAAAAAAGTTGCCCACATTTTCAAAAACAAGCATATCTGCCTTCTCGGTTACAATGATTCTTGAATTCAATCGGTAATCCTGATGGGCAATGCAGTTGTGCAATGCTTCTAAGACTATTCGTGATTCATATTTGTTGATTTCAACTGGAAACAATTGGTTATCAGGAAATAGTTTAACCTTATAGTTTCTTATTTTTTGATAAACCCGGGTAGTGGAAAGTAAGAAGGGTGGATAAAAATGTTCATAAGCCTTTTGCTCTGTATCTAATTTCCATGTGATTTCAGCTACAGCAGGCAAAATATAATGTATAGATTCCGACTTGCCCAGCAGCAAAATGGCAGTATTGGTTATTTTGCCATTGATGGTAACTCTGGCTTTATCAAGAAAGGTTTTATCTTCCCAAGAATCAAAATTTTGCATAAAGGGTTCGTTTTGATATTTTTGCCTGTAATTTTCTCTGGCTTTCTTAACTGCATCAGGATCCAGATCTTGAATACCTGCTGTCTCAATAAGTTGTGCCGACCAGTCAATCTGGGTGTTATAGATCTGTCGAATATAATCTGGGTAATTTTGCAACTCAGTTTTATGGCTGCCGATACGAATGTATGGTGTTTTTTTGAAGCAAGTAGGTTCTACCATAGCCGCAGGAATGCGAAGCAAAACAATATGATTGCCCTGATAGTCAAATTCAAATATCTCGAAACTGATTTTTGGAGACAATAAGTGTCTTAACCATAATTCTAAATCCTGATTGCCTTCTCTTGCGGTGCTAAAAATAAACTGAGTACCCTTGACAATATGAGTCTTGTCTTCAACACCCCAAACCAGATAACCAAAAGGTTTGTTGCTAATAGTTGCTCCATTGGACATAGCCGAAATGTATTCCCCAATTTCATTATGGTGGACATAGTTGTGCTTGAATTCCAACCAGGGTTCTTCTTGTGGTTGGGCACATAGCTCAAGCAATAATTCATCAAGCTCTATGTGAGTCATTATGCTGCTCCTTCCCTTCAATGATTTTTATCTCATATCAACCTATCTACACCCTCATGGGTTCAGTATAAACCATATTACCCAATTCATTACCCATTTCAATAGGTATTACCTATTTCGTTTTTGCCACTGTGCGTTTTGCCCTCGACCAAGGCATTCAATCAGTCCGGATTCACGAAGTTTTTTCAAAACTTGCCTAATCATATCTACGCTCACACCAGGACATTCCCTTTGAATATTGGCGATGCGAAACGAGCCAAAAGTTCTTTCGATGGCTGATGTTATCATCTCGGTCTTTGCACCCTTTGGTGTCCTCAATTGTCCCACCCGCTCTTCAAATTCACGGTAAGCAGTCTTAAGTATGAAGAGAATATAGTTTATATAATGCCATGGGTTATGTTCTCCTTCATGCCAGCCCTGTGAGCTCTGCTCAAGGGTTTCATAGTAGCGGTCTTTGTTCTGCTCTATAATCCGCTCAATGCTGATATAACGACCGACTTCATAACCCAAATGATAGCATTGGAGTAAAAGCAGTAGTCGTGAAACCCTGCCGTTTCCATCACGGAAAGGATGGATGCAGAGGAAATCCAGATTAAAGGCAGCCATAGACATCAAGGGATGTACCCATTTTTCATTGAGGCACTGATTCCAGAGGTCAATTAGCTCAAGTATATATGCGAGGGTCAGGTCAGGAGAAACCGTTCTGAATCGCACCCGGGATGTGCCGTCAGGACTTCTTTCAATAATGTTACTGTCTTTATCCTTATATTGCCCTGTATCCCAAATATCACCCTTTGCCAGTTTGTGCAGACTGCGGATGGTATCTTCTGAGATCGGTAGTTTTGCAGATTGTTCATGAATGAGATTAAGTCCGTTGCGATAACCCCGCACCTCTTCCTCATCACGGTCCCGCAGGTGTGGTTTGCCGAACATAATAGTATGAACACGAGCCTGATTAACAGTTACACCTTCTATGCGGTTTGATGAGACTGCACTCTCTATCAACGCATGCTCTCGCAAAACCTTAAGCCTTTGCGGGGCTTGTTTGGTAAAAAGCTCCTGCTTGCCGCGAGCCTCACCAAGATCAGCAAGATACCATGATGTAATCATTGGTATGCTTTCAGGTTTATGTGAGAATTGTCGAAGCGTTATCATGTCTGCTGTCCCCCATACGATACATGTTTTCTCCTGACCTCCATTGTAATAATGTCAGTAACTATTCAGCTACCTCATATTTTGTAGGATTAATATTGTAACTATTCACGCTATACCGAAAGATGTGCAATATTAAGATGGAGAAGTGGAGAAGGGGGAGAATTGGAGAAAAAATCTAATCTCTTTCTAACTCCACCCTTTAATTTTATCAGTTAATTCTTCTTTTCTCCATTTCCCCATTTTCTCCTTCATTACACATCTGAATAGTTACTAATGTCAACCCTTTGCTGTCGGTCAGCTACAATCCTCTTGCCAATGTAAGGACAAAAATATCACTGCTACCGGCTTGCTTCAGGATTCGGCTGCACTCATTTGAGGTAGCACCGGTTGTAAAAACATCGTCAATCAGCAGTATCCTTTTTCCGGAAATTTCTTCAGGCTTTTGAATACAAAAAGCATTGTGAATATTCTTTATCCGCTCTTTTCTTTTCAGTGAAGCCTGAGTGATTGTTGCTTTTATCCTTTTAAGATTATTTCGGGATACAGGGATACCCAGCTTTTTACCCATGAAGGCAGCCAGGATATCTGATTGATTATATCCTCGTGCTTTAAGTCTGGTTTTATGCAAGGGGATAGGAATAATAATATCTATTCTCTCGCTCCCTATGGATGAGTTTGCCCAGCCCAGATGGCTGATACGGTCTACCATTAAATGACCCAGCATATCTTGCAGCCCTGTTTTGCCCTCATACTTAAAGAGCCAGATAGCCTTTTTTAATACCCCCTCATATGCCCCAACCGCTCGTGCAGCCGTGAAGTATCTTTTCAGGGTGCGGCACTGGCGGCATAAGGGATACTGTATAAGATTAAATGATGAAACCAGCGGCTTTCCGCACTTCTCACACACCGGCAAATCTAAGGGCGTTATCTTTTTAATACAATCAGAACAGATATAGCGTTCCCTTATTGTTTCCAGAGGATTAGAACAAAGGCTGCATTCTGCTGGAAAGATAAGGTTAAATAATCCCCAAAAGATACGCTTGGTCATAAATAGTAATTGCAGCATAAAGATTCCGTAACAGTTCAGCTAACCGCAGAGGCGCAGAGACACAGAGAAAAACTTAAAGTCTATTGTCCATACAATTGATTCCATCCATTAAGACAGAAACATTGAAATTGAACAATAGTCCAGGCATTTTGTCTATCATCTTCAGATAGGTTAGAATCTGGGCCTCATGAATTAGCACTACTGTCTTTAATTCTATGACTTCTTTGTAAACTACCGGCAAATCAACTCGACCTGTGCGGTTGTGGTATTAAGCTACAGGAATACAGCGATAAAATGCAAATTAGCTATCGATTTTCTTAAATGTCCTGTAGGGACAACATATCGGTAGAAATAAATATTATCCAAATATAAATGCCGTAGGCATGA
>JBDRAP010000015.1:0-6332 GCA_043823615.1 bacterium | reverse complement strand
CCATAACTGGATGGAGGAGTATCTCTATGTTTGGAAATCTTCTGGTGATTATATTTAATATATCATGAATAGCAGCACCGGTAGGGGAGGTAATAATTCCAATTCGCTCAGGTACCATGGGCAGAGGCTTTTTATGTGCTTCGCTAAAAAGCCCTTCAACCCTTAACCGCTCTTTTAATTGTTCAAAGGCAAGGTATAATTCACCATACCCGGCAGGCTCAATATGCTCAGCAATGAGTTGATATTCGCCCCTTTTTTCATAAACACTTATTTCTCCATGAGCAATAATAGTCAACCCATCACGAAGGTTAAATCTTAGAAGACTTGCCTTACTCCGAAAAATAACCATCTTTATCTGCGAATAGTTATCCTTGAGTGTAAGGTATACATGCCCTGAGGCAGGGATAACTAAGTTGGAAATTTCTCCCATTACCCGAATATTATGCAGGTTTCCCTCCAAAATAAGTTTGATTTTGGAAGTAATCTCTGAGATAGTATAGATGTAAGAATGATCCACAATTTCCTCTGTGATTATTAACCGCAGAAATTAGCTTGAAAACGCAGGGTTGCACAGCCTGTCACTTATCGAGGCTGGACAACAAGCCTAATAGCTGTTTTTTCGCACCCATCCACCATAATATCAGCAAAGGCAGGGATACATACCAGCTCTATACCGGATGGAGCAAGAAATCCACGGGCAATAGCAATAGCTTTAATGGCTTGATTCAGGGCACCAGCACCGATAACCTGAATATCTGCACGCCCTTTCTCTCTAATGACTCCTGCTAAGGCTCCTGCAACAGCGTTTGGTTTGGAATTTGATGATACCTTTAATGTTTCCATTTCTTACCTCCTTTTCTGCATCAACCATTGGAACTATCGTAAGCATTCAGCTATCAGCTATCAGCTATCAGCAGAAAGCTCAAGATCATAAAATCAAGGCAAAATGAAGCGTTCATAACTTTACGACTTCCTGTGCCAGAGGCTTTCTCCCTCCGCGTTCTCCGCGTATCCGCGTGAAAATGTGCTTTCTGTGCCAAAGGAAAGGTACTATCCCCTTTTATGCTGTAATGCCTTGTAAACGCTGAAGGCTGATTGCTGAAGCTGAATACTTAGTGATTATCCTATTTCCTGTTGAATCCTTTTGATACTCAGGACATTATCTGTATCTGAACTGATTTCTATGATTACCCCGCAAAATATACCCGGACCTGTTTTTGCTACCTCAAACCGAAACGGAATTGAGGTTAAGTACCGTTTAATAACAGTATCACTATCTACCCCAATAACAGAATTCTTTGCTCCAACCATGCCTGTATCAGTAATATAGGCTGTTCCCTTTGGCAATACCTTTTCATCTGCAGTCTGGACATGGGTATGCGTTCCAATTACCGCACTGACCAGACCATCCAGATAAAACCCCATGGCTATTTTTTCAGAGGTAGCCTCAGCATGAAAGTCTACAACAATATGTGGTGTTTCCTTACGCATCCTTTCTATCTCGAGTTTAACTGTTCTGAATGGGCAATCAAGGTTATCCATAAAAACCCTACCACAAAGGCTTATCACCCCAATCTGTTGATTATTAACTGTATAGATCTGTCCACCACGCCCTGGTACGCCTATTGGATAATTCAATGGCCTTAAGATTCTTTCATCCTCATCAATAATTTGGAATATTTCTTTTTTACTCCAGATATGATTGCCACCGGTAAGCACATCCACCCCGGCTGCATACACCTGTTTTGCCACAGCAGGGGTTATACCAAAACCACCAGCTAAATTTTCTCCATTAGCAATGCAAAAATCGATTTTCTTTTCTTGCTTAAATTCAGGCAGAATAGAGGCTACTATTTCTCGTCCCTTTTTGCCTATAATATCACCGATTAATAATATCCTCATCATTATCCTTATCATCATTGAGAAATAAAATAGGACGCAGATTAACGCTGATTATCAGGATAATATCAAAGAAAAAATCTGCGTAATCCTGAAAATCTGCGTCCCTATCTTCTCTCTGCTGCTACCTGATGAGCTGAATGATTGTTACTTAGCGTACTCTACAGCCCTTGTTTCCCGTATGACAGTTATCTTAATCTGACCAGGGTATTCCAATTGCTCTTCTATTTGTTTGGCAATATTTCTGGCAAGTGTTGCCATCCCCACATCATCTATCTCTTCGGACATTACAGCTACTCTTACCTCTCTACCAGCCTGAATAGCATAGGCTTTTTCCACACCCTTGAACTCTTCGGCTACAGCTTCAAGTTTTTTCAACCTCTTGACATATGCCTCCAAGTTTTCCTTACGGGCACCGGGTCTGGCGGCAGAGACAGCATCAGCTGCCTGGATGATGAATGCCTCTAATGTTTGTGGTTTTTCCTCATCATGGTGAGCAGCAATAGCATGGATAATCTCTTTAGACTCTCCAAATTTTCTGGCAAGGTCTGCTCCTATGGATGCATGAGAACCTTCTACATCAGCATCAATTGATTTGCCAAGATCATGCAAAAGCCCGGCTCGTTTTACCATTGTAACATTAGCGCCAATCTCTCCAGCTATTACTGAGGCAATAGTAGCTACCTCTTTACTATGCTGAAGTACATTCTGTCCAAAGCTCGTACGATATTTAAGCCTTCCAAGAAGATATATAGCCTCATGAGCTATCCCATGGATACCGAGATCAAAGGTAGCTTGCTCCCCTTTTTCTCTCATTGATTCTTCCATCTCTTCCTTAACCTTTGAGACAACCTCTTCAATTCTTGCTGGATGAATTCGTCCATCAAGAATTAATCTTTCAAGAGAAAGTTTGGCTATCGCTCTTTTTACCGGGTCAAAACCTGAAAGGATAACAGCTTCAGGGGTATCGTCAATAATCAGGTCTATTCCGGTTAATGTTTCAAGTGCACGAATATTACGACCCTCTCTTCCGATAATCCTTCCCTTCATTTCATCACTGGGCAAATTAACCACAGAAACTGTTGTTTCAGCTACTTGTTCAGATGCACATCTCTGAATTGCCTGAACAAGAATCTCCTTTGACTTTTTTTCGGCTACTTCTTTGGCTTCATCCTCTATTTGTTTGATCATCTTATTGGCTTCATGCCTGACTTCACTTTCAATACTTACCATAAGTATTTTTTTGGCTTCGGCACTACTTAACTCAGAGATCTTCTCAAGCTCCTTTATTTGTTCCTGCTGAAGACGAGCTAATTCCTGCTCCTTATCTACAATCTTAGCTTCATAGTTTTTTACCTCTTTGGTTTTTCTTTCTATGTTTTCCAATTTTTGGTCTAAGCTTTCTTCCTTCTGAGACAGTCTGGTTTCTATCTTGCTTAATTCTCCGCGTCTATTCCGTATTTCTTTTTCAAACTCCCCCCCTTTTCCTTATGAAGCTCATCCCGTGCCTCTAAGAGTGCCTCTTTTTTTAGGATTTGCGCCTCATCCTGTGCATCTTTAATTATTTTCTGACTTACCTCCTCTGCTGACGAAAGTTTAATCTTGTCTAAATATTTTCGTCCAAAATATCCACCTGCTCCAGATACTACAACCGATACTACCACAATAATTCCTGTCCATAACGCTCCCAATATATGTCACCTCCACGATTATATAACTTCCTGAACAACTATTATCTTTACTTTTTCAAGCATCCCTTGAGCTAACATTCATACTCTCTCTATGGAGCAATTCGTCTCAAGACATAAATAATCTATTGTATCCCTTTGATGGTTCAGGAACATGTAGATTTATTGTATTAAAAAAAATTCAAGATTTTAGCGTTCTGAAAGCAGGATGATTCGGGTTGAAAGACTGATAGAAGATGTATCATCTATTTACTTATAGGCTTATTCATTCAAGAGACAGCAAGAAAAATAACCATTAAGTTTATATTAATATCCTTATCTTCAATCTGATCAAAGGATCAATCTCACAATCCAAATCTATCTTTGAACTAATATTGTATATGTTTTTTGCGAGATTGTCAAGAAAAAGTTACTTTATTTTTTCAAAAACAACAAAACTGCCTGTATTAACAGTAGATATGCAATTACTGGGTAGTGTCCCACTATAACTTTAGAAGTGTAAAAAGGGGGATATGGAGATAATGGAGATAATGGAGATAGGGAGATTTGATTAGTTTATTCATTTGTAATAAGTTTTATTCTTATCCCCATATCTCCAATATCCTCTTATCTCCTTTTATTATGCAAGATTAGTTATTTAAGGACACCACCAATTCCTGAAAATTGCTGATCAGTAGGAGGCAACTATAAAATCTCTTGACAATATTTAGAAATTTGTTATAATACCATCTGTTGAATAACAATTTTACAAGTTATAGAGGTAAGATGATGAAAAAACTAATAAAAACATTAGCACAGATACAGAATGTTGATTTCTCCCTTGCAGCGGCGACTCAAAGCCGTCTTGATAATCTCACCAAGCCACAGGCAAGCCTTGGCAGACTTGAGGAGCTGGCAAAACAGGTAGTTTTAATTACCGGCACATTGACCCCATGCCTCGAAAAAAAGGTTATTTTTACCATGGCGGGTGATCATGGTGTATGCGAAGAAGGGGTAAGCCTTTTTCCTACAGATGTAACATCACAGATGGTTTATAATTTTATTCGCGGTGGGGCAGGGATAAATGTCTTAGCAAATCATGCAGGTGTCAAGGTAATTGTGGTGGATATGGGGGTAGCAATTGATCTTGAACCTCAACCAGGGTTGGTTATAAAAAAGGTTGGTTATGGGACAAAAAATATATCCAATGGTCCAGCTATGAGCCGGGATGAAGCAATTCTTTGTATTGAACGAGGAATAGAAGCCTTTGAGCAGGAACTTGAGGCTAATGGATTGGATATTTGCGGATGTGGCGATATGGGAATTGGAAATACAACCCCATCTTCAGCCATTGTTGCCGCAATAACCGGTGCAACAGTAGAGGAAATTACTGGCAGAGGGACAGGAATTGGAGATGCTGCCTGGTTGCAAAAGGTAGCTGTCATCAAAAAGGCATTGGCAATAAACCAGCCTGATCCAACAGATGGGATCGATGTCTTGGCTAAGGTTGGCGGGTTTGAGATAGGTGGGCTGTGTGGCATGATCCTTGCCTCAGCTGCAAACAAAAAGCCGGTGGTTATTGATGGCTTTATCTCTACTGCTGCTGCCTTGATTGCATATCTATTGAAACCTGTTGCTATCCAGTATATGATTGCCGGTCATGCCTCTGTGGAAAGAGGGCAACAGGCTGCCTTGAGGATGATGGGACTCCAGCCCATATTAGATCTACAGATGAGACTTGGGGAAGGCACAGGGGCAGCATTGGCAATAAGCATTGTTGATGCCGGGGTAAAGATATTGACACAAATGGCAACCTTTGATGAAGCTGGAGTCTCAGAGGCAAACCTGTGTAATTAAGATTAATCCGCAGATTACACCTGCCTGCGTGCAACGCACAGATCGAATTTTTCGACCATAATGCCTCAGTTATCAGTGGTAGTCTCAGGCTTTATGCCCTGAGTAAAATAACGCAACCTAAAGGTTGCGACTACCAATTCTCAACCGATAACTAAGGCATTACTTTGACGCGATTAATTTGCTTGACATCCATATATTGATATGCTATTATGTAATTAATTTTGGACATAAATAGGGTGATTATTGATGCAACCACTTTCATGGGTTGAGGTTAATTTAGACAACATTAAACATAATGTAGAAGAAATCAGAAAAATTGTTGGAAATTCCTGTCAGATAATGGCAATTGTCAAGGCAGATGCCTATGGTCATGGAGCTGTAGCTGTGGCAAAAACAGTTGTTGATGCCAAGGTACAGCGACTTGGAGTAGTCTGTCTGTCTGAAGGGGTAATTTTAAGAAAGGCAGAGATTAATTGTCCTATCCTGAGTCTTGGTCCAGCCATGCCAAATGAGGTTCAAGACTATATCCATTATGAGATTACGCCAAGTATCTGCTCATGGGAACAGGTAAAGTTATTTTCTGAGCAAGCCATATCCAGGGGTATTGCGGTAAAGATTCACATCAAGATAGATACCGGTATGGGCAGACTGGGTGTGTTATATACTGAGGCTTTTGAGTTTATAAAAAAGGTTCATTCATTGACAGGGATAGAGATAGAGGGGATTTTTTCTCATTTGGCTGCATCTGATGCTGCTAACAAGTCATATGCTTATGAGCAATTTCGACGGTTTAAGGGGGTTATTAATCGTCTGGAAAAAATAGGTATTTCTGTGCCAATTACCCATATTGCTAATTCAGGGGCAATTATTGACCTGCCGGAGATGAAGCTGGATATGGTGCGACCAGGG
>JBDRAP010000014.1:0-4423 GCA_043823615.1 bacterium | reverse complement strand
GCCTCCCTCCTTCTCCGCGACCTCCGCGTCTCCGCGTGAGACATCCTATTCAGCATATGCTTCCCGAAGCCTCTCAAGCGTCTTCCGTGGATCCTCAACAATTATCTTGGAATTGCTTAATATATCTACAAAACCAAGCTCATTCTTATACCTTGGTACAATATGCAGGTGTAGATGCTCAATGCTTGCACCAGCAATATTACCCATATTATAGCCAATATTGTATCCATGGGGGGAATAAAGCCTGTCGAGCACATCAAGGGTTTTTATGGTCAATGACTGTATCTGGAAGGTTTCTTCTGTATTTAACTCACGAATATCCTTGATGTGTCTGTTGGGAAAGATCATCACATGCCCTGGGTTGTACGGATATAGATTTAATGAGATGATAATATCTTTACTGCGATAAACATCAAGCTGGACTACCTTTTCATCCCTATCCCTGACCGCACACAGGATACAGGATACCTTTGGTTTTTCTCCGAGCAGGTAATCCTCTAATTTGGATGGGACAAATAAATGCATTATTTTCCTCCAAACAACGATTGCTCTACAAGCAGGCAGATGATATGAATAATGGTAATATGCGACTCCTGTATTCTTGGGGTATTAAGGGATGGGACAACAATACATAAATCTGCCAAATCACGGAGCCTTCCGCCATCTTTACCAGCAAGACCAATGGTCATAGCTTTCTTACTATTTGCCATGGCTATCCCTTTAAGCACATTAGGAGAGTTTCCTGAGGTGCTTATACCAATCACTACATCACCAGGCTCTACTAACGCCTCTATCTGCCTTGAAAATATATCATCAAACCCATAATCATTGCCTACGGCTGTAAGGATAGATGTGTCAGTAGTTAAGGCAATTGCCCCAAGTGCCTGCCGTTCCATCTTAAATCTGCCGACCAGTTCACCAGCCATGTGTTGGGCATCTGCGGCAGACCCGCCGTTACCACAAATAAGCACCTTTTTATGCTGCCTGTAAGCATCAATGATCATTTCTGTTGCTTCAGCCACATCCTTGATCGGGATATTATTCTTAACCTCAATGCTCTCCTGAATCTGGCTGCTTATTATTTCTTCCATAGAATTTCTCCTTTATTTTACTTCTGGCAGCACTATTTTTCCACTTTTTCACAAAACAGGTGCTGTGTACGGTTTCCCCCTGCCTGAATGCCTACGACCGTATCTCTCTTATATCCATAATGTTATGTTGTTTCATATAATCTTTTATTCCCTGAACTATTTCCATGCTTGCTTTAGGGTTGACAAAGTTAGCCGTACCAATACAGACAGCTGTTGCTCCAACAAGCAGGAACTCGAGGCTATCCTCCCAAGTCATTATTCCTCCCTGTCCTATCACCGGAACATTTATGGCTTTGCAAACCTCCCAGACCATCCTTAAGGCAACAGGTTTGATAGCTGGTCCTGACAACCCACCAGTGATATTTGCCAAACGAGGTTTTTTGGTTTTAATATCCATTGCCATACCCAGTAATGTGTTTATCAAGGACACAGCATCTGCTCCCCCATCAACTGCTGCTCGGGCAATAGAGGCAATATCTGTTACATTTGGGCTTAATTTTACAATCAAGGGCAAAGATGTTTGTTTGCGAACCAGATTAACAACCTCAAAGGTAAGCATCGCATCCTGACCAAACAACATCCCCCCATGAGAGACATTTGGGCAGGATATATTTATCTCTAAGGCGGAAATACTGTCTTTATTGCTTAATTCTCTGGCTATAGTGGCATATTCTTCTGGGGTTTCACCACAAATATTGGCGATAATGGTTGTGGGAATATTTGACAACAAGGGTAGTTTTTCACGCAAGAATCGTGTTAAACCCATATTTTGTAAGCCAACAGCATTAAGCATACCTGCGGATGTTTCGACAATTCTTGGCATGGGATTGCCATGTCGTTCTTTCAATGTAATCCCTTTAAGAATAATACCGCCAAGCATGGATAAATCTACCAATTCAGCATATTCCTGTCCATATCCAAAGCATCCAGAGGCACAAAGCACAGGGTTTTTTAGCTTTAATTTGCCAATATTTACAGAAATATCTGGTTCTATTGCTTGCATCTCTTACCTCCAAATACGAACAAATTCTCACTACTCATTGCTACACTACCATTTGCCCTTGTTTTTCCTTAAAACTGATGGCTGACGGCTGATAGCTGAACGCTTCTTATACTATCTCCACAATATCTCCCTTGCATCAAATACAAGGCCATCAACGCAAACCCTTTTATATTCAAAATGGGATGGAGAATGAGGATTGGCTATTTTTGCCACACATCCAAGACATGCTCCTACCCCACAAGCCATATTAGCCTCTAAGGATATTTGGCATGGAGAAGAATAAAGGTGAGCTATCTCTGAAAGTATCCTGAGCATGGGCATAGGACCACAGCCATAGATGGGTAGTTGGGGAGATGCAGATGTTGCCAGAAAATCTTCAAGCAAATCAGTTGCAACCCCTTTAATTCCTAAACTTCCATCATCAGTAGCTACTTGCACATCTATGCCCAATGCCTCAAACTTTTCCAAACAGATAACACCGGTTTTTGTTTTACTTCCAATTAATATTCTTACCTCTGTAAATTGTCTCAATTTTTCAGCCAGAGCAAAGAGCGGTGCTACTCCTACCCCACCAGCAACAAGGATAGCAGTAAAAGCATTTTCTTTTATCTTGAATCCATGACCAAGAGGACCAATTATGTCTAATTCATCCCCTTGTTTTTTTTCGGATAATAACTTTGTTCCTGTGCCAACAATCCTGAATAGTATCTCAACCCCAAAAGGGGTAATGCGGTGAATACTGAAGGGTCTTCTTAAAAGTGGTATATATTGAGAGGTTATATTTACATGAATAAATTGTCCAGGAGAGGCAGCCTTAGAGATTAAAGGGGCATCCAATGCTAACCTATAGTGGTCATGGGCAACCTCTTCTTTTTCTAATATCTTTGCAGTTACTTGAATCATTGACTGTTTCACCACATCTTTAATGCAGAATACAGGAGACAGAATCAACTGATACGGTTGTCTTTTATCTTCGGATTTATCTTATTCTGACTTCTGACTTCTATTTACTTTGTTGTATCTGTTGCTGAACACGGTTCTGTTAAATTTGGAACACTTGTACTGCCTATTGACTCATGTGGCAGTTGCTTCTTTGCGTACGGATCAAGCTTAATTGCTGTGATAAATGCCTCTACTGATTCCTTATTTTTTCCCATCATCTCATACACATTTCCAAGGGTATAATAGGCAGCAGGATCCTTGGGGTCAAGGTTGATAATCTCATTAAGCTCAGTAATTGCATCCTCATATCTTTTGTCAGCAATATAGTTCTGAGCCTTTGTAAGATGGGAATTCTTAATCTGAATCTTGTCTTGTTCAGATATTGCAGGCTTTTCAATACTAATTTTATCCTCTGTATTTTTATCCTTGCCACATCCAATAATAGATAAACAAATACACATTGTTATTATTAATTGTTGAATATTACTCATAAACACCTCCATTCAATTGTGAATTGCACATCTGAAGAAACAGAACAGATTTGAAGATTCACAATCATTAATATACCATAGATCACTATGTATGTCAATAAAAAAATATTCGCTTGAGGTAATGGGTCAGTTATCAGAGCAGGGAAGATGTGTAAGGAGAAGGAGAAAGGGGGAGAATTACGAGAAGAATTCTCAACATATTGCAATAACATATTTTTCACCACTTCTCCACTTTCCCCTTTTCTCCTTTTTTACACATCTGTATAGTTTACTATCCTCTTTTCCCTATCAATCACTGATCTATTACCAAATTATCGAAAAAATGCTTGACAAAACAGGGGTTATCTGATATAGTGCTAAATGTAAAAATGTTTATAACTCTGGGAGGGGTTTAAGATGCGCAAATGGTCTGTTTGTTTGCTATTTGTGATGGTTATTGCTGTGTTCTCAGCTGCATGGTGCTTTAGTCAGCCTGTACCCATAGGTATCCCCAAGATAAATATCGGCGTAACAGAGGCAAAAACACCTCAGGATGTTGCCCTTTCCCTTCAAATCATATTCCTTCTGACTATTTTAACCTTAGTACCAAGCATTATCATGATGACTACATCGTTTATTCGGGTAGTGATTGTTCTCTCATTTATCAAGCAAGCCTTGGCTACCCAGCAGGCCCCCCCCCAACAGGTCATTGTAGGACTTGCCTTGTTTATTACCTTTTTTATTATGGCACCAACTATAACAAAGATAAATGAGACTGCCTTCCAGCCATACCTTGCAGGTAAAATGAACTTTCAGGAAACACTGCAAAAAGCATCCATGCCATTAAGGGAATTCATGTTTAAGCAAACAAGGGAAAAGGATATTGCCTTGTTTGTTGACTTAAGTAAAATGCCAAG
>JBDRAP010000013.1:0-3705 GCA_043823615.1 bacterium | reverse complement strand
AACAATAAATTCACTTGCTTTGGATGAAGCAACAAACTTGCACATACCATTGGTACTTAATGCCTCATCAGCTACATCAACTGCCTCTGGATTACATTCAGGATGGATAATTACCATTGCCTGTGGATATTTTTCCTTTAATTCAAGGATACCTTTTTGAGTTATGGTTTGATGTGTAGGACAGAATCCATTGGTCAATATCATATCTCTGCCGGTTTGTTTGATGATATATGCACCAAGATATTTATCAGGGGTAAATATTATCTTTTTCCCATCTGGAATAGCAGACACAACCCTTACCCCATTAGCCGAGGTACAACAATAATCAGACTCTGCCTTAACAACTGCAGGGGTATTCACATAAGATACAACCACAGCATCAGGATGGATAGATTTTAATTTTCTCAACTCGTCTACTGTTACCATATCTGCCATAGGGCAGCCGGCATCTATATCAGGCAGCAAAATCATCTTATCCGGGGACAATATTTTGGCTGTCTCAGCCATAAAGTGTACCCCACAAAAGACTATAGCCCTTGCACTGGTATTGGCAGCCATTCTTGAAAGATCAAGTGAATCACCAACAAAATCAGCTATGTCCTGAATCTCTGGTCGTTGATAATTATGAGCAAGGATAATTGCCTGTTTTTTTTCTTTGATCTCCTGTATTTTCTGTCGAATCATAGTCGTATAATCATCCTCAATTAGTAAACTTCAGGCATCAACAATCAATAACCCGTTGATATTTTAACAGATGCTACTTACTTTGTCAATAAAAAAATCTATTTGTCAAGTAATGGGTCAGTTATTAGTAGGGAAGCCTCTCTGCCAACTCACTGACCCATTACACATTCTCTGTCATTCCAGGCACATGAGATTTCTCCCTACGGTCGAAATGACAGTGAGTAAAATGTCGCAGTATCTCCCTGCTATCCTCTCGACAAGCTGTTACGAAACTAAAAATCAGTGGCAATGCCATACCATATATAGTGCCTGCTATTGAGATTGGCACGATATGCTGTATGCTTCTCGTGCCAAATTCCCATTCCGTAACAGCCTCTTGACTGTCATTTCGACCAAAAGGAGAAATCTCATAATTGCAACAAAATAAGGGTAATTACAAAGTAAGAAGAGCCGTTGACAAGGGTTATATCCTTAGGATTTACACACTTTGTGGCTCTTCCTTTGTAAATGTTCGGATTAGGTGAAAATATCTCACATACTAATCACTGACCCATTACACTTGTCAACGATTCTCATTTTGGCACCCAGACCCCACACGGCACTACCCGTTCAAATGGCGTGCTACCCCCATGGGTATATGGTTGGTGGGATCTTCGCAAATAGCGGAATCCATGGTCAGAAAGGATAAATATCAAGCTATCCTGCTGAAACCTCCTCAGGAATGGAACAATATTACCCTTTATATCCAATTCTATCCCCTGATAGAGATGATACAAATCTTCTGTTGCATGATGAATCCTGCTATCAATCAAGTTAAAATTGATTACTTTAAGTTTTACATTAGATTCGATAAAATCAATCATCTCGTCCTGATAATACACCCTGTCTGCAGCAACCATCATAGAAAACTCCTCACCTGCTATCCAGCCAGAGGGCTCATCTGTATTAAGGATTGCTCTCCTGTTTACCTCGGTTGTGGTTGGCTCAAGGGATAGGATGGGAATAACCTTACGCAGCTTGTGATGCAGGAATGCTGCCTCAAGAGAGGGAAGGAGATATGTCCAGAGATCCCATCTCATTCCATCTAAAATAACGATATATGCATTGCCAGATGGATACTTAGTACGATAAACCTGATAAATTTGTTGAATAAACTCAGCACTTTTGAGATAACACCCCTGACAATCGCTTTTGCCAGAGATATTGTCTTTGTCAGGGGTGCTGACTTTGCCAGAGGTGCTACCTTGCCAGTCTCCTTGCCTGAATTTATCCATATACCCCATAATCCTTCCATCACACCTTGCCAAAAGTTCATTAACAAGCGTTTGTGGCAGAAACTCCTGCCGAAGATTCATGGAAAGCAGCCGCTCAAGCATGAAGTTTATTTTAGAGATAATGCCTGTGTATTCAGTGATAATATCCCTTGCCTGAGGCAGTACGACTGACACTGCCGGATTGCATGTGTTTAGCATCGACAGGATATTACAAAAATCATTCATCAGGTTAAGGTGTGGCCATTCCTGAGGTAGCACCCATGGTTCATGCTCACCTGCTTTTTGCAGAAACTCCTCGCAAACGATCCCCTTTGAGTGAGCCCCTTTGGCAAGGGTGACACCTCTCGTCTCTGCCATCATCTGCTTCAGGAGACAGCACCCTGCATATTTTGAGACAAACTCAAACACATGCTCTTTTTTGATAAACTCACAAAGCTCTGTTGGAGAAAGTGTATTTATCTTCAACTCACATAGTATCTGTTCCCTTACCCCATCAGAAATCTGTGCCTCTACGGTTGACGGATAATGGACATCATCCTCAATCAATCGCTTCCCATGCTCAATAATAGAACCAATCCCTTGCCTGTCCATGTGGTATGAACCCCTCAGTACCATGCTCTCCACTACCGCCAGAGGGGCTCCCTTCGCCAGAGGGGCTCCCTTCGCCAGAGGGGCTCCCTCTGCCAGAGGTGTTACACCCATGTTATGTTGAGCCAAACAACAGGTAACCCAGAATGCCTCCCTGAACCTTTCACCATCCTCAGTAATCACATCCCTGACAGGCAGATAGTCATCAAGTGCCAAAACATCTTGCTTCCCTTGTTCCTGACTCATGCGAAAGAGAGTCCCCTTGGCATGAGACTTAATATGGATATAAACATCATCTGCCAGTAAATGAGAAGCAGGAAATTCATCCTCCCCTACTTTCAACTTTTCATTTTCTACTTCATCCTGTTCAATCCACTCATTGATGATACCCAACAGGTCATGTTTGGTAAATTTTCTCCCCTCAAGCCTCAAAAGCAGCTCATTAATATCCCTTTCTACAACAAGCACCTGCCCCATTAATGCCTTGTTTATTCGAGCCATCATATCCCCTGTCAATAAATACCTTAGTTCAACTACTAAAGTTCTTGAGTTCTGAACATCTAAACTTAATAACTTTTGAAGCTCTGAACATTCTTCCAACATCGAAAGCCCGCTCAGGTGTCGCATATATAGCTCTAATTTCTCCCTTGACTTCCCTGCCTGAAGACCACAGATATACTCCCCTATCCCTGAAACAAGAGTACCCATTATCTCCTCAGTTTTAGGTCCGGACACTGCATCCCCCAGCCGATACCCGCAACTACACTGAGGGCTAAACCCAATTTCTCCCCTCAGATTCCTTCGACAAACACTCGGAGCCTCCCGAAGCAACTGCTCTACCCTGACTAAGTCATTTTTTACTACAATCAAGGAGAGTACAGAAAGCCTTTCCAGCAGCCCATATTCAATACCCTGTCGCATCCCGCTTATCCGCTGAAAATAGTCATCAATATAAAACTCCTGATGGGCTGTCAGATATGTAGATTGATACTCCTCATAAAATGAATAAAAATCTCTCTTAAATACCTCAAACCCTCCATTGAGGATTATATCCCCTATATTTAATAATCTCTCTAACAGCTGTTGCTGCTTCTTTTTAAGCTGACTGTAAGATGAGGGAATAAACATGCGGGGATGTGTGAGATAACTGAAGATACGA
>JBDRAP010000012.1:0-8396 GCA_043823615.1 bacterium | reverse complement strand
GGAGTTACACCCTTTGTGATTCTTTCTCTGATTTCATTATCTCCATATCTCCTAAGAGATTGACACGATATAGGTTGCTATCTCCAATTATTAGTTGATGTTCTGACAGCAATAGTGTTGCACTTGCTTGTGGCATGTGCGCAATTTAAGTTCAGGTATGTCTTCTTTTACCACCAACCAAATCTTTCCAAAATTTACACCAAAATAAAAATGAATCACCATCTCTCATTCCTGCCATATCTCTCCATGGTATTTGTGAATACCTTTGACGAATATCCATAGGAATATGTTTGACTGCCTCTCCCATAATTTCAATACATCGCATAACTGCATAGCAAGTTTTTTCATCATCCGTAAATTCACTGTATGTCATATCCTGAACAAATATTTCAGCCTTTTCCATATTACTTATATGCAATCCGATAAATAACTTGACATAATAAAGATTAATCACGCGGAGACGCGGAGAATTACAGAAGTTAGACGCCACAGAAGTTAAGAAATTCATGTCTCTGTCTTCTCCGTCGCTTCTGTGCCTTCGTGGTGTATATTTATTATTGTACCTCACTTGGGTAAATAGTTGTGATTTTATTATCCTGCTTATCCTGTTCATCCTGTCAAAAATGAAAAAGAGTGGCAAGCTTCTTGTGTCAACTTAATTAATGGATTGCATATATGATATCTTTAAGATATAGCCTGATATTACGATTCATACATAGACTACCTCGCTTAGAATAGCTTCCCTTAACTCAGGTCGTATATCCTCCTTAGGAATAATGTCCACCTTTATTCCTATAAAATCTGTAAGAAAATTCTCTAAGTTTACCAACTTAAGTAAGCTAATAGGCTTATTAAATTCTACAAGTATATCTATATCACTTTCTTTTTTCTGCTCCTCTCTTACATAAGAGCCAAATATTCCAATACTACTAACCTGATACCTATTACTAAAAAATTCAAGATTCTCTCTTAATATTTGTTTAACACTTTCCAGTGTCTTCATCTTCACTCCCTTTCACAAACCAAAACTTCATCACACCCATCTATTTCTCTTACTTTTACCTCAATAACCTCATTTTTATTCGTTGCGACAACATTACCTATATAGTCAGCCTGAATGGGCAGCTCACGGTGACCCCTGTCAATAATCACAGCCAACTGGATACTTGCCGGACGGCCAAAGTCCATAAGCTGGTCAATGGCACAACGAGTTGTTCTGCCGGTATATAAAACATCATCAATTAAAATAATTTTTTTTCCCGTGATATCAAAGGGGATCTGAGTAGGTTTAACTACAGGCTGGTCAGAAACAGTGGTCAAATCATCACGATAAAGGGTAATATCCAACACCCCCATTTCAAGTGAACAATTTTCAACAGAGACAATATTTTTCACAATTCTCTCGGCAATAGGAACACCCCGACTCCGTATCCCAATGATAGCCAAATTTTGTGTTCCCTTGTTCCGTTCTAATATCTCATAAGAAAGACGCAAGATTGTTCGGGACAATTCATTTGTATACATAATCCGAGACTTAGTTATCAATTCCATGTCAACACCATATTTTTGGGGAACGCAGATAAACGCAGATTATTAGGATAAAAACAGAGCAAAGAAAAATTATCTATTCCATTTTTCCTGTTTTAAGATCCTGAAAATCTGCGTTCATCTGCGTCCTCTTACCTTTCCCTTAAAATCTCGTAATCATCGAAATCCTATGCGTTGGATCAAAATCTGTATAAGAAAACATTGCATAATCAATCTGAGTATTAATAGCCTTTAGTATCCCTTCGCCGCTACTCCTGAACCCCATGCCAACAGAATACCCACAGCGGTTTTCAGATGCTTTTTCATACCCTACCCTGACACACATAGCATTGCTTGCCCAATACTCAACACCGCCATGCACCCCTACGACATTATCCCTTGGTACATCAACATCTATAGCTGCCCTGACATTATCTCCAAGTATGGCTGGCTTAAAGCAGAACCCGAGCTTTAGATTCAATGGCAAATCATTAGAAACATCCTCTATTTTTATCTTTGGACCAATGTTCTGGAGATTCATACCAAAAGAAAGGTTTTCTCCTGGAGAAAAGAGCCAGCCGAGATCAAAAGCCATTGCCTCACCCTTAGAACCGCCAAGATCCTGACTAATAGCCTTAAGGCTTGCCCCAATAGATGTAGCTGAGGTAATACCCAAAGCTGTTGAAAAAACAATCGCCCTTGTATCAGCCTTTAGGCTGCCTGTTGACTTACCTTGACCATCGCGTCCATCAAACCCCGAAATATTAGAAAGTATCACACTCCCGGCAATTACCCGTTTTTTCCCTTCATAGGCAGCAGTCGGCTGGGCATAGGCAATAAAATTACCATCAACACCCTCTATCCATCGGGTATTAACATAAAGTATCTCCCTTGATTTGATTCGAATTAATGCGGCAGGGTTCCACCAGCAGGCATTAACATCATCCACACAAGCCACAAATGCCCCACCCATTCCAGCAGAACTTGCCCCCTGAGCAATATTTAAGAATAAGGCTGTAGATGCCCCAACCTTATCCTTGCCACCAGCCTCAACACAAGAAACCTGTGCCATAAAAATAATACCCATCAATCCATACAGTATTACCTTCTTTCTCATTCGTAATCCTCCTTAATAGGAAATAATAATGGCTGGGTTATTCGCCCCGCTCACAATCGTAAGCGTTCAGCCGTCAGCTATCAGCAGTCAGTCAAGACCATAAAATCAAGGGAAAGAAATTTCCCTTAAATGTTACACATTTCTGCTTTTTATGGCGTAATGCCTTGTAAAAGCTGAAGGCTGACCGCTGATAGCTGAACGCTTACTCACATCGATATCTCAACTTGCAACCGCATGACGGTACCGCTGACTCTCCGATTCATCAAGCAACACCTCAACCCTTCTCAATCTTCTATCCACATCAAGCTTGGACAAGATTTCCCTCTGAGTTGCCTTAATATCACATAGATCTTCATGCATCTGCTTGAATCGCTCATCTACCTTCTGGAATCGCTCATCCACTTTCTGAAATCGCTCACACATCTCTCGATGCATCTGCTCAAATCGCTCATCTACTTTCTGAAAGCGCTCATCTACCTTCTGAAAGCGAAGATTCATATCGTGTCGGATCTCTTTTATCTCCTCACAGATCTCTTTTTGCTCATCTTGTTGATATTCCAACCTCTGCTTCATCGCCTTTAATTCAGGCACTAATAAATCAGAGATGGCATCCCGTATCCCCTGGACAATGTTTATTTCAGACATATCTCCTCCTCTCCTACTTGCATACAGAGGGCAACCACAGGGGGTTTGCCCCTACTGCACCACAATCAGCTTCTTGGTTACGGTTGTTGCCGCAGAGCCACTCCTTGGTTTTATCATCAAGCGATAGATATACACCCCGGAGGCAACCGGCTCACCTGAGGAGTTTTGACAGTTCCAGACAAAATCCCTATCATGAATACCAGCAAATTTCTCTATCATTGAGTCTTCCCAAACAAGATCCCCAAGCAGGGTATAAATCTTTACCGTTATTTCTGTATCGCCCTCTGCCAGATAATATCGGAAATTCACCCTTCCTCCCTTGGCTGGATTGGGATAACACCACACACCTTGTGCAATTGTTTCTTCCTTTTTATCAGGAGGCACTTCTTTGGTTAGATACATAATCGCATACATCTCATAGGTTTGCTTGGTGTCAAATTTAATAAAGTTATTTACCTTATCCAAAAACACATCTGGACCTGATATTGTTTTCCATTCCTTGAGCTTGCCATAATATCCAAATACTGTCAAATTTTCTTCCTTTGCCTCATATGGAAGTGAGTCGACATAGTGCATCTTAACGACAACACTTTCCGTGAAATCAATAACCCTTTCACCCTTGAAATAGAAAGCCACTACAGGGGATAATATCTTATACCCTGTGGAAGGGGAAGCATAATCCGTTATAATTCCTATGGTAATTGAACCATTCGGAATAGGTATCCCGCTATTAGTTGTAATTGTCCCAACAAGCTCCATCCATTCCTTGCTCTTGAGTGTTCCCCATTCTTGTTCTGCCCCGGACCTGACTGTCCACTTCACAGGGGTAATAAAGGCTAAGGTATAGGTAGACATCAAAACTGTATTTGGTTCAAGACAATATATCCCTTTACTTGCTCCAGGGATTAATACCCATTTTGTTCCATCATGGCCATACAGGACAAGGTCTTTTTCGCTTCTTGTCAGAGGCAACGAGTTTACTTCTGTCTCTGTATAATATATGGTCAATTGGACATTTTGGCTAAAGGTTGCTCCACAAGCAGACCTTGTACCTATTAACACGCTTACATGCTTACCAAACAATGAATACCCAGGGATAGCATTCTCATCTATAACTGCTTGCTGCAGGGTAATAGTCTGTGTACTAACCACAGTCAGAGTTCCATTAAAAGACATCTCTGTATTTGGCTTAAAAACAAGGGTAGGAACCATCCCAAGTTCAGGATGATTAAAGAAAATCTCAATCCCTCGAATAACCTTAAATACTACCTCTCTTGATACAGGATTATTCGGAATATCCCATGCAAGAATCTTCATGGTATATGTACCCTGTTTAAGGAAATCCTGGGGTAAGCTATAGGTTAATACGCCATAATTTTTATCTGTCTCCTGCACTATCTTATAGCTCTGAACATCTATCTCTCTTCCATCCTTCCAGAGAGTAATCCTTGAGCTTCCCCAATCTACCCCTGATTTACCCTTTCGCATTTCTGAGAGGATTGCCGACAGGGTTAGGGCAAACCCCTCATAATGCACATACCCTTCTTTTGGAGAGAATGACTCTATATCAGGTGCACACTTATCCAATATAGTAAAGCTTCTGGTAACCCTGGTAACATTTTTAGCCTTATCCCTGACTGTAATTTTTATCGTATACACCCCTGGTTTTTCCAATCCATTAGGATAGATTCGCTTATCAATAATCAAATAAAGTTTATCCACACCATTATTGGTAGGTACTCCAGCTACCTCCATATTATCCGGATCAAGTAGTGTGATATATGAAGATTCAGAATGGAAATCAACACCAATCCCCTCATCCTCTACCTTAACCTGAATACCCTTTTCCATACTGTTGCTCTTTATCTCAAAGGGAGATACTACTACACCATTACTCGGATATGATTCATAAACAACAGGGGGTATATTATCCGGATGTGGCAATGTTATCTCCTGTACATCAAACCGCTGTTCAATAGATTGAGAATGGACACCATAATGCCCATATTCAGGGGCACAATGCCACTTTTCGCCAATATAATTTCCACCATTATCCTTATCGTATTCGATAAACTTCCAGCTAGCGCTAACTAACTTGGCAAGCCCCCTCACATAAAAGCTTCCTTCCTTGAGTGGACTATCTAAATAATACATCATGGTAACCCTAAAGGTACTTTTATAATGCTGCTCATTTGTATCTGTAACATCTACCTTATTAAATGGAACCATTATATCCCAATCATTGCTTTTATCATAATCACCTACATCAGGAAGAACCCCGATGGCACCAGGATTCATTAACCAGTTTTGTTCATCCTCCGGTGGTATCAGATAATTTGGCTTACCCTTAGGAAATGGATCGCTGTCAAAAGGTGCCCCGGTAAAATCAACCATATCAGGACCCACCTTCTGAACCTCTTTGCCATATCGATCATAAATAGTCAGATCAAACAAGGCGTGTGGTCTATTATAGACACTATTAGAGGGTAGGGTATCAAAGTTAAGATTTTCTAATTGTTTTGATGTCCCATTCAAGGAAACAACAGCATTAATTGACACATAATCAATCCCTTTCCCTGGTAATGCCTTGGGTACTATCACCACCATTTCCTCTAATACCATTTGAACATAGGTAACAACAATCACCCCAAACACATTCTTATGTTTATTTCCTGCCACATCAGCAGCCTCAATATGATAATAGTATTTTCCGTCTCCAACCAGATTATCCAGATCATTTTTTCCATCCCAATAACAGACATTATCCCCACTTTTTGCCTGATAACTCCCCAGATCCCTGACAATCTTTCCGTCTGCTGTTTTAATAATAATCCTTGTATTCGCAGAAGTATCCTTGGTTAAGGTATACTTTATCTCACACTTCTTTCCCTCCAGCGGATTAAAGGTAATATCTGCCCCAAGCAAGGTGATTACCGGACCAATAGTATCAATGTTTACCCTTATATCATTTGAGGGATCAGGATTATTCTTTTCTGAAAGTATAAATGGCATTACATCTTCATCATTAAAGGGATAGCCATCGTTTGGTACGCAATAATTCCTGCCATCCTTAAAATGTCCACTGATGGGTACATCACGGATATCAATCCCTTCTGAAACCATGTAAGTATTAGAAAATATTCCATCCCTTCCCTTAGCGTCCCAATGAGTAAGAATATCACCATCATCATAAAGTCGAATACCATTTTCAACATTGCCAAGATCAAAAGAGGCTATCCCTTCTGTAGTAAATGTACCTATAGCCACATGAAAATTTCGCATTTTCAAAACAGCTGTCGAATAAGTACCTGTAGGAGAGCCAAAGTAAAGGTCAGCATCTGAAAAGGTAATGGTTCCTGCAGTAGCAGCTATCTTTGTCCAGACATGCCCATGATCAAAAACTATTTTATTGGTGTCATCCCGGATATAATCATTCCAGATAATAATCCTGTCCCCTGTCTTTATCTTTGAAGAGGAAAGGGTAAAACAGGTGTCACCAGAAAAAATAGTTCGATTTTGTTCGCCAAATTCTTCATCTATCGTTGCCACAATCATCTGAACATTCATCCGCTTAAGTGAAGAATTAAAGAATTGCTTTGAAGGAGACGGTTCAACCCTCATGCCAATAATTCTTGATTTATATACAGGAATATTCCGACTCCCATCCATGATAATAGATGGTCCCTTAAGCTTGTTTGCATTACCTGCCCTATCTGTCACAAATCCCCATACTGTCCATGTACCTTTATCATCTGTTGGCAAGACAGCATACCTTCCCTTATGATACATTGAGGTATAAGGTATCAATTCCACAGAGACTACAGGAACCTTTAATTGAGTAAAAAATGGTGTTTTATAGGCGACATCACAATATTCTCTCAGTCCGATCTCATGCCCTGGTGCAGCCTGAAAAACAATCTTATCTGTAGCAGCATTATAGCTTACACTCCCCCAATTGCTATTATTAAATGCTTTAGTATTTATTGCCTCAAATAATTCCCGAGGGGTTGTATAACTCCCAATCGCAAATGTACTCCATGTACCTCCGGAAGAATTACATACATACACATCAACGCTTCCATTAACCACACTTGTATCTATCTCGTATTGATCCCACCATGGGTCATCTAATCTAAAGGATTCCTTGCCAGAGATAATCTCTTTTGCGCTTCTTATCTCAGTCGTAGTGAGAATAACCGTAGCTATAGCTGGTTCATTGGTCGTCATCTGAAATTCTATTTCTTCCCCAAGATACTGAGGCATTCCCAATGTATCTTCAGAAATAGTTCCTATTATCGGCTTGGTATTATCAATCGTGATACTTAATCCTTTAGTCACCACATTATTTGCCTGATCCATTACCTTAAGGGTAACAACATGGACACCCTCGCTAAATGTTCCCACCTGATAGCCGCCATTCCATTCAAAGGATACTGTTGCCGTAGACATCCTGCTCCCTGTTGCTGCCCCTGTCCCTGTAGGGATTTTACCATCTATGGTCAGCTCATAATTCCATATCTCTTTATTATCCGCTGCAGAAAAGGAAATCATGGTGCTTGGTTTGGGACCATTAGGAGAGAAAAAACAATCTGATGCATAAAAAGAGATGATTTCAGGGGGAATACTTTCTATAGTCACAGCCACTGTGTCCCTGTTTGTATTTCCGGCTAAATCCTGCACCAAAACCTGCACAATATAATCCCCTCCAGACAGCTGCTCACCATTAATCCCTTTTCCATTCCAGACAAAGTTTACTGTAGCTGAACCTGTTTCCGTACCCTTTTCTATAAGGATTCCATTTGCAGCAATAAAATATGTCCATGTCCCAAGAAGATCATCTGCCTTAAAAGAAATAGTTGCTGTAGACGGAATGCCAAATGGCGAAAAATAGGCATTTGAGATACTCAAATCCTTTAACAATGGTGCTGTTTTGTCTACTATAACCGTAAACGAGGATGAGGTTACATTTCCGGCTAAATCAGTCAGGGTTATTAGCACCAGATAAGCCCCATCACCTACAGGGTATCCCTGTTCATTGGTCACGCTCCAGATAAATTTCACATCAGTCCGACTGGAAAATGTTCCTGATGCTGTAGTATTTTGCGTA
>JBDRAP010000011.1:0-2078 GCA_043823615.1 bacterium | reverse complement strand
GGAGTTACACCCTTTGTGATTCTTTCTCTGATTTCATTATCTCCATATCTCCTAAGAGATTGACACGATATAGGTTGCTATCTCCAATTATTAGTTGATGTTCTGACAGCAATAGTGTTGCACTTGCTTGTGGCATGTGCGTGGCATAAAAACAGGGGGCAGTATTCGTTATGGATACTGCTCCCTTTGCTTGTATCTGAACTGCCACTTATGCTGCCTGAATCATTGCAATCTACTCAAGTTTCCTCATCAATTAACCGATAATCCTAAATAGGCATAAGTCTGCTCAAATGGAGAAAAAAAAATATGGAAATCAAACCACAATTAACAAATGGATACTTCAGGGTTGATATGAGAGGTGTGGATATATTTTTAACCGTTTATCCTCCAATTGGTGAAGGTAAAAGGGTAGAGGTTAATGATATTTTAAGAGAACTTCATAATCAGAGGATGGTTGATTATGATCTGCGGGCTATTACCATGACCGTAAGCGGAAAGGAGTCAAAGCCTGTCCGAATAGGTGGCAAAACTCTTAATGTTAGTGGGAAAAGGCGTTCTGTGGTAAAGGTATCTGATGATAGGATGAATGCAACGGTAAATATTCTCCCAATCATGGGTGAAGCAGACAAACCAACCATTGATGAGATCAAGAATGATCTGTCAGCAGCCGGGGTTGTTTATGGTATTAACGAATCAATTATCAAAGAGATGCTGCAGAATAAAATGTTTGATGAATCAATAGTCGTGGCTAAGGGGCGATCACCTGTAGATGGGAAAAATTCAACCATTGAATACTTTTTTAATACAGAAAAGAAAAGAAAGCCTTTTGCCATGGGCGAAGATAGTAGTGTGGATTTCCGGGAGCTTGCACTTATTCAGACTGTGAAGGCAGGGGATTTGTTGGCGAAAAAGATTGTCCTGAATAAGGCTGTTCCAGGCATGAGCGTTACCGGCCAATCTATCCCGGCAATCGATGGCAAGGATGTCTTCTTACCCAAAGGGAAAAATGTTCTTGTAAGTAAGGATGAGACAGAATTGACAGCTGCTGTTAAGGGGCAGATACTCTGGGATGGCTCAAGAATAGATGTGGATCCGGTTTGCAAAATTAAGGGTGATGTCTGCTTTGAAACAGGAAATATATATTTTAATGGACCAATGATTATAGATGGAAATGTAAGAGAAGGATTCATTGTTAAGGCAGATGGTGATATAGAAATAAAGGGGAATGTGGAAAAGGCTCAGGTAGAATCCTTAGAAGGAAGCGTTATTGTTCAGGGTGGGATTGTCGGCATCGGACATGACAGTATTCGTGCACAAGAAAAGATAACGGCTAAATTTATCCAAAATGCAAGTCTTTCTGCCAGAGGCGATATTATTATTACAGAATTTATCCTTCATAGCCTCGTAGATTCCGGAGGAAGTGTGTTTGTTACCAAAGGGAAAAAGGGGGCAATTATTGGGGGAAAGATACGGGCAACCAAAGAGGTTTGTGCCAAGACCATAGGGAATGTAGCGGAAACTGCAACCATAATTCAGGTTGGCATAGACCCTGAGGTCAGGGAAGAGATTAATAGTATTGCACATGAACTTCAAAATGCTCAAGGTGAATTAAAAAAAGCTGTGATGGATATTAATACCTTGCGGGCAATGAAGGAAAGATTTGGCAGTCTATCCCCTGAAAAGGAAGAGGCTTATCAGCTTGCCAGATCAATGCAGATAGCTATGAATAGTGAGCTTAAATACCTGAAACAGCGAGGTGAGAACCTTCAGCAGGAGATGGAGTATCTGAAAGGTGGTAAGATCGCTGCCATAGAACATGTCTACCCTCGGGTAAAAATAACCATTATTAAGGCTGAACATGAGCTAAAAGAGATTAAAAAGAATGTCTGCTTTTACTCAAGGTTGGGGTCGATTGCATCGTCTTCATATGCAGGGTAGGGAATCGGTGCAAAGTCAACATAATGTTTACAAAGACTTATGGTAATTTTTGACACAAAAACATGCTACCCCTAACCACTTGCAATTCTTATGCTTATGAGAAAGCTTGACATAATTTTTCAGCATTTATGAGCCTTGCA
>JBDRAP010000010.1:0-7440 GCA_043823615.1 bacterium | reverse complement strand
TGCCACCCGTATCCCGGTCTTTATGTATTTGACTGATTATCGGGAGCAAAGCCTTAAAGATGTGATTATTCAACTGGAGCCGGGACTATTCAAAAAGGTTACCGGTTTGACCGTAAAAGAATTTGAATTGCTTGTAAGCCTTGGTGTGTTTAACAGTGCCTTGATGAACGATGCTGTCTATAAATTTAAACGGTATGAAGATGCCAGTTTGGAATATATTGGCATAAACAAACATGAGGGTGAAGGCATTGGTCTTTATGATACTGTTTTAAGCTTGAAAGATTATCATACGACATTTGAGAATGTTGCCGAAAAAGTATAAGAATATATTTTGCAGAAAAAGAGGAAGGGCTCAAATCTTTATTCTTGGTTTTTCAAAATGTCAAATTGAAAGATTCGACCCTTTTTTCCCTTTGAAGGAAAAAATATATGCCAGAATTACCAGAGGTAGAAACTATTGTCCGTGGCTTACAGGAGCAGATTGTTGGGAAAAAAATTGTGGGGGTAAGGGTGATTTTGCCTAAGATAATCAGGGGCAATGCAGGAGATTTTATTGCCCTGATTTCAGGAACGACCATCCAGAAGGTATGGCGGCGGGGCAAGATGCTCGTGATTGACCTTTATGAGGGAAGGAGTCTCCTCGTTCATCTTAAAATGACAGGGCAATTGCTTTACCTATCAGAGGAATCACCAATAGCTAAACATACCCATCTCATCCTTGATTTATCCGATGGTCGGCAACTTCGTTACCTTGATGTGCGTCAATTTGGGTATCTCTGTTTGACTGAGACCTCTCTGGTTCAGGAATTGACCCCATCCGGTGCAGAGCCTCTTGAAATTTCAGGGAATGAATTCAGGATGCTGTTACAATCAAGAAAGGCACGGATAAAGCCACTCCTCCTTAACCAATCATTCTTAGCCGGTATCGGTAATATTTATGCCGATGAAATCTTGCACAGGGCAGGTATTCATCCCTTGCAACATACTCACGCCCTCAGTGAGGCTCAGATAACCAGGCTCTATCAGGCAATGCAAAAGGTTTTGAGGCAGGCTATTGAACAGAGGGGGTCAAGTATAAGCGATTATGTTGATTCAAATGGACAGAAAGGAGATTACCAAAAATATCACCAGATTTATCAACGGCAAGGAAAGCCATGCCTTACCTGTCAGGAAAAGATAACCCGGATAAAGATAGGTGGCCGGTCAAGCCATTTCTGCCCCAATTGTCAACAAAACAAGGAGTCGTAATAAATGGAAGGAAAAAAGATGAGATTTTTAAATGGCTTGCTTTGGGATTATAACCCAAATGCTCCATTTATCTATGGTGCTGTTCTTTCCCTTTTGGCGGGAATAACTATATGCGAACCATTAATTAAGTTGACATAAAATATTGCCACAGATTCACAGATTAATAATATGAAATATTCTAAAAAAGAGATATCCCTTACAATCTGTGGTAAATCTGTGAATCTGTGGCAATATTTTATTTATATTATCTGTTTTTACTGTATGGTGACGCTTGGGGCAAATATCAACAAATCTTCTGGTTTCTATATATTGGCTTGATTAAACCTGATAATGTCAAACAGGAAAAAGTCTTACCAAATTCTTAACGGAGGTCAGAACAATGACCATTTTGACTATTAACGCCGGGAGTTCATCTATCCGTCTTGCTCTCTTTGCTACAAAAGAGACTTGCCTCGTTGGAGATGGGGTAGAGATGCTTACCGCTAAAAAATATAAACTTGAACAGGCTTGCCTGGTAGAAGTTGATTCATCCGCAGTGCTGGAGGAATTTATTCAAGGTACTGAGAAGGTCTCTGTTATTGCTCATCGTATTGTTCATGGCGGCACGAAATTTGTCAACTCTTGTTTTATTGACACAGCGGTAGAAAAGGAAATCGCTCGTTTTTCTCCCCTTGCTCCATTACATAATCCATTTGCCTTAAAATGGATACAAAAATGCCGGGCAATATTTGGCGAGTCTATTCCTCAAGTAGCGGTTTTTGATACCGCATTTTACTCTACAATGCCTGAAGTAGCAACTATCTATGCCCTTCCTCAGACTCTATGTTCACAATATAATATTCAACGCTACGGATTTCATGGAATTGCCCATAGTGCGATGTGGAGGCGATGGCAGGCGATTCATCTACGAGACAAGTCTCTACGAGGCAAGCCTTCTGAATTACAAGACGGTGGTAAGATAATCTCACTTCAGCTTGGTGCAGGTTGTTCTGTTACCGCGGTGCAGCACGGCAAGGCAATTGATACCTCAATGGGCTTCTCGCCACTTGAAGGACTGATGATGGCTACCCGAAGTGGAGACATAGACCCGGGTTTAATCCTTTATCTTCAGCGCTCTTGCGGCTTATCCATAGAGCAGGTTGAAGAACTACTCAATCATTCCTCCGGTCTTCTCGGTGTCTCCGGAATAACAGGCTCGCCTGGTAGCAGTGATATGCGAATATTGTTAGAAAGCAACCTCCCACAAGCCAAACTGGCAGTTAAACTCTTTTGCTACCGGGCAAAAAAATATATAGGTGCCTACCTGTCTGTGCTTCAAGGTGCAGATGGCATTGTTTTTGGAGGTGGTATTGGTGAAAATGCCCCTGAGGTAAGAAGGCTTATTCTTGAAGATATGGAGTGGTTGGGAATAATTCTTGACAATCAAGCTAATTGTGGTATAATTGGAAAAGAAGGTTGCTTCAGTTCATCAACAAGCAAAATAGAGGTATGGGTTATTCCGGTAGATGAAGCCTCTGCTATGGCAGAAGAGGCAATTAGAGTAGTAAGTAACCCCTCAGTTACAGGGGTAAAAACAACCCCCTAACCCCCTTTTTTAAGGGGGAATAAAACGGGGTTGTGCCATATTCCCCCTTAATAAAGGAGGTTAAGGGGTTGTTTTTTTTGCCCTGTCAAAGAATAATCCCCCGATAACTGACCGATTACTAATTTTTAATTATATGAGGAGGTAATTTAATATGTTACGGATACTTTCTAATGAAGAGTTAAAAGAAATAAACGGCTACTGGCGGGCGGCAAATTATCTTGCGGTTGGACAAATCTATCTTTGTGACAACCCGTTATTGAAAGAGCCACTTAAATTGGAACATATTAAACCGCGGTTACTTGGACATTGGGGCACTACCCCGGGACTGAATTTTATTTATGTCCATCTTAACCGAGCAATTAATGCTCATCAACTTAATATGATTTACATCACTGGTCCCGGGCATGGAGGACCTGCAATAGTGTCCAATGTCTATCTTGAGGGAACTTACAGCGAGGTCTATCCGCATATTTCTCAGGATGTAGAGGGGATGAAACGGTTATTTAAGCAATTTTCATTTCCGGGTGGTATCTCAAGTCATACCGGTTCTGAAACACCAGGCTCTATCCACGAAGGCGGAGAACTGGGCTATTCACTCTCACACGCCTATGGTGCGGCTTTTGATAATCCTGACCTGATTGTCGCTTGCGTAGTAGGTGATGGTGAGGCAGAAACAGGACCATTGGCTACTGCCTGGCATTCAAATAAGTTTCTTAATCCCATTTCTGATGGTGCAGTTTTACCTATCCTGCATTTAAATGGATACAAGATTGCTAATCCCACTTTGCTCTCCAGAATAAGTCATGAAGAACTCAAAGACCTGTTTAGTGGCTATGGCTACAAACCATATTTTGTTGAGGGGGCTGAGCCTGGGTCGATGCACCGGTTAATGGCAGAAACCATTGAGACAGTCGTCAATGAAATCAAGACTATTCAGAATAATGCCCGCTCTACCGGTATGGTTAATCGTCCAAAGTGGCCTATGATTATCCTTCGTACACCCAAGGGCTGGACAGGGCCAAAAGAGGTTGACGGTTTAAAAACAGAAGATTTCTGGCGCTCACACCAGGTGCCTTTTGCTGATATGGAGAAGAATCCTGCACATATAAAATTGCTTGAAGAATGGATGAAGAGTTATAAACCGGAAGAACTCTTTGATGAAAATGGTCGGCTCATTCCAGAACTGGCTAAACTTTCCCCTACCGGGATGCGACGAATGGGAGCAAACCCACATACTAACGGTGGTATTCTGCTAAAAGACCTGAAGATGCCTGACTACAGGGATTATGCGGTTGAAGTGCCGGCACCAGGCAAAGCGTTTAGTGAGGCTACCCGTGTTCTGGGACGATTTTTGCGAGATGTAATGAAACTAAATATGGAGAGCCGAAATTTCAGGGTGTTTGGGCCGGATGAGACTGCCTCCAACCGCCTTGATGCCCTGTTTGAAGTAACTAACCGCACCTGGCTGGAAAAAACTATTCCTGAGGATGACCACCTCTCGCCTGATGGCAGGGTGATGGAAATCCTGAGTGAACATACCTGCCAGGGTTGGCTGGAAGGCTATCTTCTCACCGGACGACACGGCTTCTTCTCTTGTTATGAGGCATTCATCCATATTGTTGATTCGATGTTTAACCAGCATGCCAAATGGCTTAAAGTAGCCAGTAAAGAGGTTGCCTGGCGCAGACCAATTGCCTCGCTTAACTATCTGCTCACATCCCATGTCTGGCGTCAGGACAATAACGGCTTCAGCCATCAAGACCCCGGCTTTATCGACCATGTGGTGAATAAGAAGGCGGATATTATTGGGGTGTATTTGCCACCTGATGCGAATACACTCCTTTTTATCGCGGACAAATGTTTGCGTAGCCGCAATTTTATCAATGTCATTGTCGCGGGCAAACATTCAGAACCACAATGGCTTGATATGGATTCGGCTATCAAACACTGCACTGCTGGAGTTGGTATCTGGGAATGGGCAAGCAATGACAAAGGTGTTGAACCTGATGTTGTTATGGCTTGTGCCGGTGATGTCCCCACATTGGAAACCCTTGCCGCAGTTGATTTATTGCGTCAGCAGGTGCCGGAATTGAGAATCCGGGTCATCAATGTCGTTGACCTGATGACACTTCAACCAAAAGAGGAACACCCACATGGATTATCAGATAAGGATTTTGATATACTTTTCACCACCAATAAACCCATTATTTTTGCTTATCACGGCTATCCATGGTTGATACATCGGCTTACCTATCGAAGATGCAATCACAAAAATCTCCATGTGCGTGGATATAAGGAAGAAGGAACAACAACGACACCGTTTGATATGGCTGTTCGTAACGACCTTGACCGCTTTCATCTGGTAGCTGATGTTATCGATAGAGTGCCTGAACTTGGGGTTGTCGCCGCCTATACCAAACAGCTTGTTCGGGATAAACTTATCCAGCATAAGGAATATATTGTTAAATACGGTGAGGATATGTCGGAAATTCGTGATTGGACATGGAAATGGTAAGAAACCATGGGTTGTGGAAAGCATAAAGTTTAATTAAAAATTATGAATTAAGAATTATTTTCTAATTCCTCAATTTTTAATTTTTAATTCATAATTTTTAATTCATAAAGATACACAGTCTATAACCAGAGGAGAAGATAAATGCTGGAATTACCAGAGGTAGAAACCATTGTCAATGGCTTACAAAAGCAGATTGTAGGGAAAAAGATTGTTAGCAGGTTCAAAGAATTTAGCGATAATCCCAAAATTCAATGCCACAGCATTCCTCTTGAATCAGAAAGCGATTTATAAAGCTACTTCTGTAAGTCAATGGTGGCAATCCATAGAGCAACAATCATTGACTCAGAAGAAGTTCAACTGTTTGGCACTAAAACAAACTATGACGACTATCAAGTATAACAGAAAGCTAACAGCACATTGGTGCAAGTGTGGGTTCAGTGGTTAAGGCGGGGTAGTGGAGTCCGAGTTCCATCATAAAAAAAATTATAACTAATAGGAGTTTAATTATGCCAACACTTAATATCAACATAAATGAGAAAGCCAATCTAATTTGGGCGATTGCTGATAAACTGACAGGATCATATAAGCCTCATGAATATGGTGAAGTTATTCTGCCGCTTACTGTTATCCGCCGATTTGACTGCATACTGGAAAAGACGAAAGATGTAGTTGTGCAGAAGAACAGGGATCTTAATATTGCGGTTAAAGACCCTATACTGCGGAAAGTATCGGGATATTCGTTTTATAATGTCAGCCCCTTTACATTCAAAAAACTGCTTGACGATCCAGATAATATTGAGGCGAATTTCAGGAGTTATCTAAATGGTTTTTCCGAGAATGTTCGCAATATTATTGAGAGATTTAAGTTTGATAACCAGATTAGTTATCTATCAGAGAAAAACCTTTTATATATTGTGCTAAAAGAGTTCACAGATCCCAAAGCCGATATGCATCCCGACAAAATCACCAATATTGAGATGGGCTACATATTTGAGGAAATTATCCGCAAGTTTTCAGAAGCACACAACGAGGATGCAGGACAACATTACACCCCAAGAGAAGTGATTGAGCTTATGGTTAATATTCTCTTTGCAGAGGACAGTAATATTTTATCGGGTAACGCAATTGCTAAAACTATTTATGACCCAGCTTGTGGTACAGGCGGTATGCTCACAGTTGCAGAAGAACACCTGAGCCACCTCAATAAAAACGCACAGCTAATTTGCTTTGGGCAGGAAATCAATCCACAGACATACGCAATTTGTAAGTCTGATATTTTAATTAAAGGTGCAGATGCCAATTATATCAAAGAAGCTAATACCCTTTCAGATGATGTATTTGCAGAAGATAAATTTGATTATGTATTGTCCAATCCACCATTTGGCAGAGAGTGGAAGAATGAGAAAGCTGCAATCGAGAAAGAGCAAAAACTTGGATTTGCCGGAAGGTTTGGTCCCGGCGTTCCTGCTATTGGCGATGGTCAAATGCTGTTTTTGCTAACAGCTATTTCAAAAATGAAAGATGCAAAAGATGGCGGCAGCCGCATTGCAATTATTCATAATGGTTCACCACTTTTCACAGGAGATGCCGGGAGCGGACCATCTGAAATTCGCAAATATATCATTGAGAATGATCTGCTTGAAGCCATAATCGCTTTGCCTAATGATATTTTCTATAACACAGGTATTGCTACTTATATTTGGGTGTTGTCTAACAAAAAAGCACCTCACCGCAAAGGCAAAGTGCAGCTTATTAATGCAAATGAAATGTATGAGAAACGAAGAAAATCTCTTGGAAATAAGCGGAACGATATACCAAAGCACTATATTGATGAGATTACAAAAATCTATGGCAATTTCAAGGAAACAAACAATAGCAAAATCTTTCGTAATGATGAGTTTGGCTATTCGAAAATCGTAATTGAACGACCGCTATTAGATGAGAAAGGCAATCCTGTCCTCAAAAAAGGAGAAAAACAGCCTGACAGCAGTTTGCGAGATACTGAAAATGTGCCTCTAACCGATGATATTGACAGCTACTTTGCAAGAGAGGTGTTGCCTTTTGCTCCCGATGCCTGGATAGATAAGAGTAA
>JBDRAP010000009.1:0-5816 GCA_043823615.1 bacterium | reverse complement strand
AAGAAGAATTAACTGATAAAATTAAAGGGTGGAGTTAGAAAGAGATTAGATTTTTTCTCCAATTCTCCCCCTTCTCCACTTCTCCTTATCTTAATCTTGCACATCTTTCGGTATAGCGTGAATAGTTACAATATTAATCCTACAAAATATGAGGTGGCTGAATAGTTACCATATTTTTTTATTATTCTTTGATATGTGCAGTTGCTGTATTTCTGTGGTTTAATACAACAACCGTACGGGTCGCAGAATTTTGCGTCTCTATATATGCAATCCAGTAAATTTGTTGACATATGATCCAAACAACTATCTCGCATGCACTGATGAGTAATCGGCTTCTGTTTGTAGCCCTAATGTCAACTATTTTATCGGACTCCATATATTAAATTATCCTGTTAATCCTGTCAATCCTGTCAAAAATAATCCTGTTAGAACAGGATAACAGGATAAAACAGGATATATGCAATCCAGTAAATTTATTGACATATGATCCAAACAACTATCCCGCATGCACTGATGAGTAATCGGCTTCTGCCTGTAGCCCTAATGTCAACTATTTTATCGGACTCCATATATTATCTTCCTTGGTGCCCGACCATAAGACTGAAATATTCCCATCCCTACTATGAAAACCAACGAAATAATGCTGCCCCATACCCCTACCTTAAGGGAAAGAGGGTCATAGATAAAATCAATCTTATTTGTACCTGATTTTATCCTTATTGCCCGAAAGGCATAGTCTGCTCGATATATTTTCGTCTCATGATTATTTACGAATGCCTTCCATCCGGGATAATAGTTGTCGGTCAGCACAATCCAGCCATCCTTTGCTGTATCAGCCTTGATAGAAACATTATGAAGTCCGTAGTCAGTTATTTTTACTACATCCTGCCTGCTTCCTCCTTCCCATTTTCCATTTTCCATTTTCCATTTTCCGTTTCCTCCTGCCTCCTCACTCAAAATCACCTGATTTCTTGGATCAAACCCCATTGTTCCTACAACATTAAACACTTCATCCGGTGCAATGGATATTGCCTCTGGCACAAAAAATGTTCTTGGTAATGTCGATTCATTTTTGTAAATATGTATGCCTTTATTATATACAAGTTTCCAGTCATTTTGAACAAATTGAGGGATGAGCCTGTCTACAGAAATAATATATTTAATATTGAATAGATTAATTAGTTCCCGAAGCACATCTAATGTTGGCGGATAGCTCATAAACAGGGCAAGAAGGTCCACATATTCATCCGGACATATTGCCATATAACCAGAAACATGGGCATAAGAGATGTGATGAGAAAGACCCAGATAAGGGACAATTCCTCGCTGATATTCAGAGTAGTTTTGTACAAAATTTTTCTTAAGTTCTATGCTGGCAAAGTGTTTCCTTGTTTCTGGTGTATGCATTACCCGAAAGATTTCCTTGTCGCTGTTAATGAAGTCTACGGTTTTTGTGTAATGGAAAAAATACTTTTCTTTCATGGTAGGATGATATTTCCAGCCAGCAAGAAATAAATCGCTGATTATTATACAAAACAGCACCGGCAATAACAGGGTTCTTGTCTTTATCCCCCACAAGGATAGGACGATAATACCCAAAAAAATGCTGCTTAGCAATAGATTGCCAAGGATATGATAAAATCTCAGAAACAAAACACCATTGTCATTACCCTTAATATTGGGGAACAGGGTATTTAGAATGGGGTCATAATAATTGCCTCCAATGATATATATGGCTATGAATATTACAAGCAAAACAGGGAAGCTGTATTTCAAAAACTTAAATAGTTTTTTCGAATCTAAGACCATATCCAATCCAAATCCAGAAAGCAAACTGCCAAAAAAGGCAACTATGCAGAGAAACTTTACTGGAAATCTGAAAAGGGAAAATCCGGGTAATATCTCGTAACACCAATAATATAAGGGCAGGATATTGCCAAAAGACAAGATTAAAAAAATGAGAAAGGCAAATGTAAAGAAAGAATATTTTTGCTGCCGACGATTAACCACAGCAAAACAAAGAAAGATAAATGGTAGAAGCCCAAAATAGGGACAGGAAAGCCATACCTGTTCTGCCTGAAACTTTGTTGGCTCAAGAATACTTGCAAAGAATGGCACTATACATTCTATCATTTGTAAAGGACTAAATGCCCATGCATTTGCCTCCTTAAACACTATCCCTTGTGCTGCTCTGGATGAGTTGATAATTGCCTCTATAGTCGGAATTATCTTAAACAGGCTCAATCCACAGCCAATCAGCATTACTAATAAAAATCCCATAACAGGGCTAATCTTTTTATGAACAAAACACTGATGAATACTGTAACACAATAAGATACAACTTAGTCCGTAAACAACTGTAATATCTCCGGAAAGGAAGAATAATGTCATCATCCCACCGCTTACAGCAAGGTTTAGGAAGCTATTTTTCACTAAATATCGATGAAAAAACAAAAAAACAAATGGCATGAGTGATGCAGAGGTAAGGGTATTAAGCATGTCAAGAATACCCAGCATATATCCTCCAAAGACAAAGGATATAGCTGCTATAAATGCTCCGTATTGGCTTGTCTTAAGCTCTCGGCTAAGGAGATACATACCACAGGCAGCAGCAAAATAATGACTGACGACAAACCATTTCAAACCTAAGTTAAAGTTTGGAAGATAGGTTAAAATAGATGGTGGGTAAAGAGACATGTCTGCAACGGTTGGCACCCCTCCAAAGGCATATGGATTCCAGAATGGCAATCCTAACCCCTGATAAAGGCATTGATGTGCAAAAAACCTCACTGGGTACCAAAGTCGATAAAAGTCACGAAAACAAAACATGGTATCAGAGAAAAGTGTGCCGGAAAAGAAAACGATAACTAATAGGCATAAAAGGATAAGGATATGGGTATCTTTTTTTACCAAGGAATTCCCCCTTCTGTCTTCTGTCTCTGGACTGCTGATTTAGGAAGGGCAGTAGGGACAGGTTTGGAACCTGCCCCTACGAGGATTCTGACTGCTGATTGCTGACTGCTGATTGATGACTGCTCTCTTTACCATTTCCACCACGCCCTGACCCCTTCAATAACCTCAAGTCGTTCCTCTCCAAGATAATATATTATCTTTTTGCCGGAAAGTTTGCTCTTGTCCTGATTAATAGTTGCCTCTCCTGTCAGAATAATTTTTTGTTGACCCTGCTGATAAACAGCCATATTTGCCTCAGCTGCTGTTTCTCCACGGGTTATCCTTACCTTTCCTGAGGCAGTTATTTGTTTCTCCCAATCAGATAATTCAATCCTGTCTGCAGTCACAAGGATGTTTCTTTCTGAATCATTAACGATGATGTTACCAGTACCCTTTATCTCTTTTATCTTATCCATCTGTCCGATTATTTCAACCGTATCTGCTGTAAACGACAACTTCCCCTTGCCGACAATAACCTTTCCAGATAGGACAGTTATCCCTTGTTTCTTATCCCAAACAGCCTTATCAGCCGTAATGGTTAATTCATTGCCATTAATAGAGGTACTGGTGCTGCCTTTGCCAGAGGTGCTACCTCCTGCAGCATAGCTATATTTAGCCATTATTAAGCATAAGCAAATAACCCCAAGCCATAGTATTTTTTGTATTCTGTCCGTGAATAAATATTTTCTCATAACATCCCTGCGGTTCATGACATTCGTATTTGTGGGTGAGGAATTACACACACCTAAATCCCCTCAAGAGGGAGTAACACACCCCTAACCCCTCTCAAGAGGGGATAACACACCCCTGCCCCTCTTATAGATGAGGACTTTTAATAATCCCCTCTTGAGAGGGGTGGCTGCGAGCAAGACGCGAGGTGTGTTATCCCCTCTAACAAGAGGGGTGGCTGCGAAGCAGACGGGGTGTGTAACTCTTGAGAGGGGGCATGAGGGTGTGTAATCCCTACCCCATGAATTCAAATGTTATGAGCGTAAATAGTTACATCAGACATATTTATTCCTCAGTGTTCTCATGTGTCCTCTGTGGCTGAACGGTTACACTTATCCTCACCCCTCTTGCCTCAACCACCTGTGTTACAGGATTAATGGTCATGGTATCTGCCTTAAATATGGCACCATTCATCTGAATGGTTATCTCTTCAGGGCTGGTCAATATTGAATGACTTGCATCCCAGATAAGCCTTGAGGAATAGAAAATATTTTTGAAGGCAGCACCTCCGGCAGAGGCAGCACCTCTATTAGTTGTATCCTCAGCTACGACTTCACCAACAAGCTCAATTCCCCGGGTATTTGTTTGTAGTCTGCCATTATTGGCTTTTACCTTAAGCACAGCCTCTTTTGTTTGAGGATGAAAAAAGGTGCATGTAATGCTGTGAAGATTGGTTATCTCCTGTTTGGTCTCTGCATTCTTACCAGATAATTCCCACTGTGGTTTTCCATTTACTGTTTCGATGAGATGAAAGCCCTTCAGTGTTACTGCAGGCATATTTTCAGGGGTATGCTCCACATCATCACCCTTGGAACTGCACCCTACTATTCCGCAGCATATAGCTATCATAATAATCCACAAATGGTTATACATCATCACTGCCTTTTCTTCTCAACCGTAGGGGCGGGGTTCTAAACCCGCCCCCTATTATTGTCATTACATGGCTGCCTGTAACCGCTTCTCAAGTGCTGCATATTCATCCCAGAGCTCTTTTGGCAGTCTATCACCAAATTGGTCAAAAAATTCTGATATGCCCTTCAATTCCTCCAACCAATTATCAGGAGTAATCTCTAATAACTGTTTCATGGCATCTGCCTGAAGGTTAAGTCCGGTTATATCAATACTATTTGGTGCAGGAACATATCCAATCGGTGTTTCAACAGCCTGGACCTTATTATTACAACGATCAATGATCCATTCTAAGACCCGAAGATTCTCGCCATAGCCGGGCCAGAGAAAATTATTATTTTCATCTGTTCTAAACCAATTCACATTAAATATTTTAGGTGTTCGTGCCATCATTCTGCCCATATTAAGCCAGTGGCCAAAATAGTCAGCCATATTATATCCACAAAATGGCAGCATAGCCATAGGATCTCGTCTCACCTTGCCCACTGCCCCAGACTGAGCAGCAGTCATTTCAGAGGCCATAGTAGCTCCCACAAAAACACCATGCTGCCAGTTAAAGGATTCATACACAAGCGGGGCAAGATGAGCCCTGCGTCCACCAAAGATAATCGCTGAGATAGGCACCCCGTGATGATGCTCTATGCGGTGAGAGACAGACGGACAGTTTGCAATTGGAGCAGTAAACCGACTGTTAGGGTGAGCACCGTTGATATAATTCCCATTGACATCAGTCATCCCCGGTTTCCATGGTTTTCCCTGCCAATCAATACCCTTATGAGGTATCTGTCCATCTCCTCCTTCCCACCAGACTGTTTTATCAGATTTAAGGACAACATTGGTAAAGATGGTATCCCTTTGAACCATAACTGTTGCATTGGGATTGGTTTTAGAATTAGTTCCAGGTGCCACACCAAAGCATCCAGCCTCAGGGTTGACTGCCCACAATGCCCCATCACTGTCAATTCGCATCCATGCAATATCGTCTCCTATTGTCCAGATGCGATACCCTTTTCGCTTTAATCCCTTTGGCGGGATAAGCATGGCCAGATTAGTCTTGCCGCAGGCACTGGGAAATGCAGCAGCAATATATAATCCACATACCCATTAGGGTGTTCTACACCCATGATAAGCATGTGCTCTGCCAGCCATCCCTCATTTTGGGCAATGTGACTGGCAATCCTGAGGGATAAGCACTTTTTGCCCAGAAGGGCATTTCCGCCATATCC
>JBDRAP010000008.1:0-4440 GCA_043823615.1 bacterium | reverse complement strand
CCCCAATCTGTAATGGAATCCCTGCCAGATTAAAATCTTTATGAACCTTTGGAGGAATAGCCATCACTATAACTATTGGCAATAATACAATTAATAAAATTACAACCTGCCAGTAAGGTTGTCGAAAGATTGATTTTCCTCTCTCACACCCACAAATCTTCTGCACTATTTTTCCTCCCCACTACTCTTCGCCACAGGGGATACCATGCCTCCTATACCATAAAGGAAACCAAAGGCTATAACAAACACAAGAAACCCTGTAAAATCATGAAAAAAAGACCCGGGTAATGCCGCCTCTTTCCCGTAAATATGTGCCACCAGACAAAGCAAAGCTATTCTGACAACATTAGACAATAGAGCAATAGGGATTGTCGATAAAAAAACAATCGTTCTTCTTATTATAGAAATATTAAGCAAATAAGCAAATAATGCCCCAAGGGCAAGCAAGGAGATAAGCGATCTTATTCCGCTACAAGGAGCACCTACCTCCAAAAATGTATCTGGCAAGAGTATCTTTGCCCCTTCTGCAATACAAGGGATACCAATAGCATTAACCGTTGCTACTGCCCCATGAGTAGCCATAATCTTTAGTTTATATGTCAAGAATATGGTAAAAACATCAGGAAATGGGATCATAAAAAAAAGAAACCCTACAGGAAAGACCAAAGCCCTCATCATTCTCCAACCAAATAGATGCAGAATAATACCCACAATAACTATCATCATGGAAAGGGCAGAAACAAAGTCTATCTTAAAGGCTAAGGCACATACATGAATACCCAATCCTCCCATTATCACCCAAAAACCACGCCTTGCTGGACAAACCACTATATTTCTTAAATCATCTCGCATTCGCCAGACAAGCCACAAACAAACAAATGGAATCAAGAAGCCATGAGAATAATTCGAATCATGGTGCATAAACAATGATATCATCCAGCAAAAAGTAGGAAAATAAATCACTATAAAAACTACACTTATCAATATTATTTTTAGTATCTGTTCTCTTTTTAACATTATATCTTCTTTTTATAAAATTTATCTGCTTCCCAGCTAAGCACAGTCATGTTGCGGGAATTAACCTTTTGACCGCTCGGTGCAAGGGCTATTGGAAAAAAACTCATGCCACTACCGCTTGGATTAAGGGCATTTTCATAGTAAAAACTTGGATCAAAGCCATCACCATAACTGGCTAATCCCCATCCACAACTTCCTTGATCTGCAAAATTTACACTACTTAATCCGATTATCATTCCCTGAATCAAGATATCGGTTTGAATTTTTATATCTGTCTTAGAATAAACAAAACCCCTAAAGGCAGAACAAGGATCATAACTGTCACTCTGAGCAGATTCGCGCATCTCTCCACAATCACTAATAATAACATCATTTTGAGCAATAATCGAAAAAGCACCCCAGTTTTCACCCATCGGGTCAAGAGGATTAAATAATCCCACAACACCTTTTTCAGTTCCCCCTCGATTAGGACACACAGCATTGTCTACATAAACCTGTTTCTCTGTCGATGCTGCCTCTCCTGGACCACCAGATATCTGACCACGAATTTCAACACTTACATCACTCTTTGGCTCAATATCTGCCCCCATTCCTGAATTTCCCCATGTCCCAATTCCATCAGCTGCATAATAATTGTTTCCTTGTCCCTGAGAAGCAATTATTCCCCGTGCCCCTGGCCTGATCCATAATGAAGTTATACCGCCTCCATACGGCATAATTCTTAAGTTTAGACTCCCCTGACCAAGATAAATAGTTGTATATCCATCCCCATTTCTATCATAATATGCTCCCTTTCTTATGTCTTCTGCTGGATATGTATTCATACCATTTACCATTTCATTTACCCAAGGCTCGGTTTGATTCAATTCTGTTACAATACCATTGCTCGCTGTTCCTGGAGGAATTTCCCAAATACTCATTACCTCTCCAATAGGACTGATAATTGCTCCGTCACTTATTGTCCAGCCTCTATCTATCAAATCCTGATATGTATAATCAAGTCCTGCATAATCACCCTTTGCTGTAGCAAAATCTGAGACATTAATTTCAGGAAGCTGCTGTGATTGGCTTGTTCCTTTTAGCAACTTTATATCAGTTGTATCTTGTTCTGTTATTCCATTCTTGTCCCATGGCCCATCTAAGACAAGATCCGTTCCTTTTAGCCAAGTATCCCATTCTGAAATTATCAACTGATCATTTGATGTATGCGGAGTATCAGGACTCTTAATGGTTGTATTTGGTGTAGCATCCTGAACAAATCCAGCCTCAGTATAGATATTCCCCTTGCCCTGCCATCTGGAATTACCACTCTCAATCACCTGTCCCCGAGTACCAACCACTGCCTCTATCAATCCACCCTCTCTTGCGCCAACCCTTATCAGCATCTTCATCGACTTAATGTTAGATACTTCCATCCCCATTAGATTTGCTTGTCTGGTTACACCAATCACATAAATAGCTAATTCAGATCCATTAGTACTGGTACCAATTAAAACACCGTCATCTTCCCATACTGTTCTTACCGCATATCTTGTATTTGTACCCATTTCAGGAATATTTAATCCCTGATTTCTTGCTACATCCTTATCCCTATATCCTTTAAGTAATTCATCATAGTTACCAAGCAAATTTCCATCTTCTATTGCCTGATTAGTATCTGCCCTTTCCTGAAGATACCATAAAGCCCTTTCCATACCTGCTTCTGCCACTACAACCCCTTTTACCTTTCCTTGAGATAATTGAGCTTGGTTTAGACTATTCTTACTGCACACAATATACGCCAGAGATACAGCCAGCAAAAACAATGCTACAAAAACAGCCATAAGAATGGCCATCCCTGCCTCACCTTGACATTTACTTGATTGCTGAGTAAGCATCTTTCATCATCTCCTTTTTGGTTATCTCATATTATCATACGACCTTAAAAACTACTCATATTGTCTGTTGTTTGTAATCACTTTACTTTTTCGATCAATCTCCTTGCCTCTTTTGCATCCTTAAAATTAGCATCTATTAACAGGGCATGCTTTAGAGACTTCAATGCCTTTTGATTATCCCCATTTCCATAATAAGCTACACCTAAATGATAAAAAACCACTGCCTCTTTTGGCATTTTTTGAGTAGCCATCTCAAGATTCTTAATCGCTTCCTTATACATCTTGTTCTGACAATAAACCCAACCAAGTGTATCAAACACACCCGGATTTTCAGGCATAAGCTCTTTTGCCTTTTTGGCAAGCTCTATTGCCTTTTTCAGATTCATCTTCTTATCTGCCAATAGATACGCTAAGTTATTATATGCTATCCCAAATTTAGGCTCAAGCTCTATAACCTTCTCATATTCCTTTATTGCTTCCTTATACATTTCATTGGACTCAAGCACCATGCCAAGCTTTAAGTGGATCACAGGAATATTTGAATTTATCCCACATGCTTTTTTGTACTCATCTACTGCCTTAGGATATTCTTTTTTTGCTCCATAGAGATCGCCTATATGTTCATAAGCAGGTAAAAACCGTGGATTAACCCTTACAGCTTCCTTAAAGTATTTTAATGCCTTTTCCTGATTACCTTCTCTAATATAAATAATTCCAAGCGTATCATAAATAACTGGGTTAACAGAAGCTGTCTTCAGGCATTCATTAAGCTTTTTCTTTGCCTCATCATATTGCCCTAACTTTACATATATTATCCCACTTTTATAACGAGGCTCCATATTGCCTGGCTCTATCTCACCAACCTTTTGATATTCCTTCAAAGCATCAGCAAATCTCTCCTGTACTTCATAGATATTAGCCAGGTTAAAATGAACATCCGCAAGGCCAGAATCAATTTTTATTGCCTTGATAAAATTCTCTTCAGCCATATCAAGGTTTCTCTCGGAAAGAAAAATACCACCCAAGACACTATATACCCTTGCATCATTAGGTGCTATCTCTTTCGCCTTTAATATCATCTTTCTGGCTGAATTAAAATCTTTTTTGTAAACCCCTATTTGAGCCAGAAAAATCAGAGAATCTATATGATTAGAATCAATCGACACTGCCTTTTTGAATGACGCTTCTGCCTTTTGATTCAAGCCTGCTTTAAGATATGCAAGACCAAGCTTAAAATGAGCATCCGAAGAGTTAGGATTCTTGCCTACCTCTTTTTCAGCATTCCCTACAATTAAAGTCTCTTTCTTATCGGATAACTGAGCAACCCTGCCATCTACCTTCTGCCCAGCAGGAACCTGAGCAATAAGCAACAATAATATTAAAGCAAGCTTCACAAACATAATCCTCTCCTTATTCATAAGCATTCAAGCATCAAATGTCAGTCAAGAAGTAATCAGTTAGTTATTGGTGGAACAAAACGAACAATCATAAAGGTTGTCCCTGTCTGCGACAAAGTAACTTTTTTACCAACCACTAACTCATTACG
>JBDRAP010000007.1:0-6761 GCA_043823615.1 bacterium | reverse complement strand
GCCATTGTATTCCCATATGGAAGAAAAAATCGTGCAGGATATATGTCATGCTATCTGGAGAATATACAAATATCGAGAAGAAATAGCACGGGTAAATATCCCGGAGTAATGGGTCAGTGAAATGAGAAAAATTACCCCCCTACCCCCTCTCAAGAGTGGATTTTCTGTATTCCCCTCTAACAAGAGGGGTTAGGGGTGTGTATAAGAGGGGTTAGGGGTGTGTAATATTCTCCACTAAAACAGAAGATACCTTTTGCTAAACAATTCACTCCAATTTACTGACCCATTACCCCGGGATAAAGATTATAGTTGACACAAAGCTATATAAATGATATTATAATGATAGCACTACTGGTTAAGAACAAGGGCACAGGAACAATAATATAATTCAGGAGAGGATTATGAGCGATCAGTCTAAAAGAGAGGTTAAGCCATTTAATTTTAAGGGTTCAGTACAGGTTCCACAGACCCAGATTCAGGGTATTCAGGGGGTATATGAAGTCTATGCAGGAAAGCTTGCTTCTTCTCTTTCAAAAAGTTACAGGGTAAATATTACTGCTTCAGTTCTTTCGCTAAATCAGAGTAACTTTGGTGAGTTCAGAGAGACATTACAATCACCATCTATCATGGGCATTATTGACATGTCTCCAATGAGGGGAGAGGCAATGATTGAGGTTAGTCCTAATCTGGTTTTTAACTTTATTGATCGTATGCTTGGTGGAAGAGGAGAACTTATTTCCCTTACCAGACCATTGACTGATATTGAGATGAAGTTGGTTGAAGAGATATTACGAGGATTTATCAATGACCTTAAGACCGCACTTACAGGTATCGTAACCACAAATGCACGATTAACCAATGTACTTACAAATCCCAGATTTATTCAAATTGCCTCTAATTCAGATATATGTATTGCAGGGTCTATTGAGATTAAGATTGGAGAGATAACCGGAATAATTAATGTTTGTGCACCCTCTGTAATTATAGATGCTATCATGGAAGGACTATCAGGTGAAAAGTCAACATCAGGCAGAAGAAAAAGTATTCAAAATCTCGTTACTACACCCGAGGATCAGGTTAGAACAAAGGAATTGATGAAGGATGTGGAATTTCCATTTGTAGTTACACTGGGTCAGATAGATAGTAAAGCCTCTGATGTGATGAATCTTCAGGTTGGTGATGTCATCAGACTCCATACAAAAATCACAGATCATCTGATAGCCACTGTGGGCGATATCCCTAAATATAAATGCAAACCCGGACAGATTGGAAGCAATCTGGCTGTAGAGATTGTTAAGGTATTGAAAAAACTACCTCCTACGGATGATGCGTGGATGTAGGAGTAAGCTGTCAGCAGTGAAAGGCTAAAGCCTGAACTCCAATCATTGCTGACTGTTGATAGTTGAACGCTTACGAATGTTAGACTACAACCTATCTAAAGGATATTCTCAAAATGAAAAGATTTGTGCTTCTTCTATTTCTTCTTACTTTCCAATATATTCAAGCAGACGCCTCTTCCCCTACCTTTACTATCATGGAAAAGTTACAGTCAAATGTCCTTGATTGCGGTGAATCTGTTGCCTTGAGCATTGGCAACTTAGATGAGGATGACAAACAGGATATGGTCGTTGGAGATAAGGATGGATTTGTCTGGTTTTACAAGAATATCGGAGAAAATAATTCCATAATATTTGACACTAAGATAAAGCTTACCATCCCTACCGGAAACCTTAAGGGTAGCAAATATGCCACCCCATGTATAGTGAATTGGAATTTGGATAATTTGCCTGACCTGTTGGTTGGAGATGGAGAGGGGCTTGTCTGGTTATTTATAGGAAATGGTTCCGCTAATTCTCCTCAATTTGATGCTGGCATTCCACTTAATGATAATAATGGCGAAATAGATGTTGGTGAATATTCATGCCCATACCTTGCTGATTATAACAACGACGGAACACCCGACTTGCTTGTTGGAAATGGCAATGGCTATATCTGGTACTATCCCAAACAAGGATTGGCAGAATATATCTTTGGTACCGGGACAATGATAAAGGCAGGTACAAAGACAGAAATGAATGTTGGCGGCAAGGCAGCACCTATATTTCATGATTGGAATGAAGATGGCTTAAAGGATATGATTGTAGGTGATGAATACGGCTATATTAATTACTTTCGCAATATTGGCACCTTGACAAGCCCTGCCTTTGGGAGCGTATCATCAAGGATTAAGGCAAATAATCAAGACATTGATGTTGGCTGGGAGGCAAAGCCGGCAATTATTGATTGGAATGGGGATAAAAAAAATAACCTGTTGATATCTGATAAATCAGGTCAGATTACCCTATTTAAGAATACAGGATCAAATGCCAGTCCGGTATTTTCTTCCGGCAGTAAGATTCAAGGGGAAAATGATGCCCTTGATGTGGGTGGTTTTTCTGCTCCGGCAGTGGTTGATTGGAATGGGGATCTACGCAAGGACTTGATTTGTGGGGATGAATTGGGTAATATCTCTGTGTATCTTAACCTTGGGAAAAATAAATTTGGTGCCGGATTCAAGGTACAAACCAGTGGGACAGCAACTGCAGGAGATCTTGATGTTGGCTATAATTCTATGCCGTTTATTGTTGATTGGGATGAAAATGGGAAAAAGGATCTACTCGTTGGGGATAAATATGGTAAGATATCTGTCTATCTAAACTCAAGAACAGACAAAGATCCTGACTTTGGCAGCAAGACAATACTCCAGAAGACCGTTATCAATGAGGTTTATGATGCCAAATTAAAAAAGATGGTTGGTACCACTACCTACGAGGACCTCGATGTAGGGGATAATGCCTCTGTGTATGCCATTGATTGGAATAATGACAAGGCAATTGATCTGGTTGCAGGCAATGTCCTTGGCGATGTTGGAATATTTCTTAACACAGGCTCAAACAAGCAGCCTGTGTTTGGGACATATACCCCCTTGCTTTCTGCTGGAACAGGTATAAATGTCAGAGGATATGCTGTGCCAATTGTTTGCCAATGGAATAATGATGGGCGAAAAGACTTGCTGGTTGGCTCAGGGGATGGGGTGATTTATCTGTACCTGAATCAGGGGACAGATGCTGCCCCAGTGCTTTCTATGGCTTCCGCTATCTATGATGTTATCGGAAAGGTCATTGATGAGGGAGAAAATGCAACACCAGTATTGGTTGATTGGGATGATGACGGTAAGCAAGATTTGCTTATTGGTAACAAGGCTGGCGAGGTTTTTCTTTCTTCCTCCAAGGGCACAACCAACTCTTTACCCACTATAACAGTAACATCCCCAACAGGAACCCAGAGCATGAGTGTTTCTGTCTTCTATGTTCTGCGTGATAGGGATTCTGACAGCATTAATATTGAGGCAGAATATTCAAGGAATGGGGGGAATACATGGACAAAAGCTACCCCAGCAGGTGTGAGCGGCGATGGGCAGGCAAGCCTGTTTTCAACACCCAATGGTGTTGAACATGTCTTTGTTTGGGATGCCATGGCTGACCTTGGAAATGCTACTGGTTCAGTTACCTTCAGAATTACCCCAAGTGATGAAAAGGAAAGGGGGGGTGCAAGTAGTGTTGAATTCATGGTAGATACTAGTACCAATCCTAAAAAACGACTGATAACCGTTGGTGGGGCAATTCTTGATGTTGGTGATAATGCTAAACCATTTGTTATAGACTGGAATAATGACAGCAGGAAAGACCTCCTTGTTGGTAATAGCCTTGGGCAGGTATATTTTCTTCAGAATATTGGAACCAATGCGGAGCCAATGTTTGCAGTAAAGACAAAGCTGAGTTGTAGGGCAGGCGACCTTAATGTTGGATATGATGCTGCACCTGTAGCTGTGCTTGACTGGAATAATGATTGGAAAAAGGATTTGATTGTTGGCAATAAGTATGGGGCTGTTAGTTACTTCGAAAATAGTGGTACGGATAACTCTCCATCTTTTGACCATGCAGAGACAGTAGGGAATGGGACAAAAAGCACAGTGGATGTTGGTGGATATGCTACACCATTTGTCTGCAACTGGAATGACGATAGCAAAAAAGATTTGGTAATAGGTAAATATGATGGCGGCATAGATGTATTTATAAATCTTGGCACTGATAGCAGCCCTGTCTTTGGTTCAGCAACCAAGGTTATGACTGGAACAAACACCTTAATAGATATAGGTAATAACTCAACAGTTTTTGTGATTGACTGGAATGGTAACAACAAGAAGGATATTATCTGTGGAAGCGAGGACGGCAAGGTATATCAATTACTGAATTATGGTACGGATAATGCCCCCTTGTTTTTCAAACCTACAGCTATTACCATAGATGGAGAAATTATTGATGTTGGTGAACATTCTGCCCCGATTGTCTGTGATTGGAATAATGATGGCATAAAGGATCTGCTTGTAGGCAATAAAGAGGGACAGCTCATGCTGTATCTTCCTTTATCACCGATAGTTAATAGCCCACCTCGCGTAGAAATAATACAGCTTGAAGGAATGCAGTTTGGAAGTGTGACCATTGCTTATATCCTGAAGGATAACCAGGGGGATACCTGCAAGATAGATGTACAATATTCCACTAATAACCAGACATGGAAGACTGCAAGTGGTGCAATTGTGGACAAGATAGCCTCACCAGATGGGGAAAGACATGAGTTTATCTGGATATCTGAAAGCGACCTGCCAGCCACAAACACACAAGTATCGCTCAGGATTATCGCTCATGACGATACGGACATTGGAACCTCATCTCAGGTGAGCTTTTTGCTGCATAATCTCAACGCCTGTCCAGAGGTTGTTGACATTAATATCATTGGTACTTCCTCTGGCCGTATAGGAATAACCTTTAAGGTAAGGGATGATGATGCGGACAAGGTAAATATTGGTGTAGAGTATTCTGTTGGTAATGTATGGAAAAAAGCAAGCGTGGTGGGGACAACAAGTGGGCTTTTGTCTGGAAGTACATCTTTCATTGCTTGGCTGTCAATGGTTGATGAACCAAGCAAAGCTGGTGATTACCGAATACGGGTTACGCCATCGGATTATAAGGGACAGGGCATGGCAGCCACATCACTTGAGTTTAATCTCAACCAGATTAATCTCTCATCTAAGATAATCAAGAAAAACGAAAAACCAACCCTGACCTTTTCTCCAACAAGGATTGCCCTGCAGAAGCCATTTGATGAAGATATGCTGGCAACCGTAGAAATGATGGAAAAAGGATTGCCAGAGATGGATACCTATCCAGAGCTGGATAATACTGTTCGAAGGATAACAATTACAAAAATGTCAAGTGGTGAGCCTGTTTCTTCATTTCAGGCAACACTTACTATTCCCTATGGTACTATGACTAATTATGAAACAGAGAAAAGCCTGCAGATATATGAACTTGAGCAGGACAGATGGGTAAGGTTTGGAGGCACAGTGGATGTTAATGCCAATGAGGTGTCTGTAAGCATAACCCATGCCGGTGTCTATCGTATTGGCTTAAGCATTTCAGATGGTAAAATCCTGAAAGAGCTATCAGATACAGGGGTCTTATGGGTAGCACCAAACCCATTCAAACCAAACGATGGCAGGGAAGAAACAGGTGTGGAAAGGATAGTATTTGGAAATCTTAAGGCAGGAACAAGGGTAAAGATATATACCATTTCAGGAGAGCTGGTCAGGGAATCAATTATTATCACTGATGGCAGTGGTAAATGGGACTGGAATGTAAAAAATGAGGCTGGAGAAGATGTGGGAAGCGGGATATACATTTATGTTATTTCGTGTGAAGATGATGTGCCGGTGATTGACAAACTGGCGATAATAAGGTGAAAATATGCGACAAATAATTGCAATAATACTACTGATAAACATGATGCTGTGGTTTGACCTGCAGGCTGAGGCAAAGGGCAAGTATACAGCCACTACCTCAGGGGCATTCCTTAAATTAGATGTTGGGGCAAGGACTGCGGCAATGGGTGGTGCAGGCGGTGCATTGATTGGTGACCCGGCGTGCGTTTATTATAACCCGGCAGGATTGGCTGGGCTTGGAACATTTTCATTGTCCTCATCCCATGTAGAATGGTTTCAGGATATAAAGTTGGAACACCTTGGGCTGGCAAAACGGCTAAAGGTTGGGTTTGAGGAAGAGGCAAGGGATCTGGGTGTAGGGGCATGCAATCTTAACTTCTTACATATGAACAAGATAAAAGGAACACATCTTATAGGTACAAGTGATTGGGAGCCGGCCGGCGAATTTACATCCTCTGACTATTTGGCCATGCTTACCTATGCCTGCTATCTTAGCCGAGATGCCTTGTTCGGTCTTAATCTTAAGGTGTTCAAGGAAGAAATTGAAAAGGAAGATGCAACGGCTATGGCTTTTGATCTGGGGGTACTTCATCGAACAAGGATAAAAAATCTTACAGCCGGGGTAGCCTTACAAAATATAGGAAGCCAGATGAAATTCATGGAAAAAAAGACAACCTTGCCATTAAATCTAAAAGGCAGTATTGGATATGCTATGCTTAATAAAGAATTACTCTTACTAATAGATGTTAACAAGCCTCTTGACAATGAACTGCATGTTCGGGCAGGGGCAGAATACTGGATTACCCCATGGCTTGGTCTTCGTGCTGGATATAAGAGTGGGGTTGATACAAGTGCCGAAGATAGCACCTCTGGTTTTGGCGGGGGAATAGGTATTAAATTAAAGCGACAGGGAGAGGAAAGTACATCTATTTACAAGTTT
>JBDRAP010000006.1:0-2187 GCA_043823615.1 bacterium | reverse complement strand
AAGACCGCCCCGTCCAGGGTCAACTATCGCGCGAACCTCTACGCCCTGAAGGACCTGTCTGCTGATACCACTTTTGCTCTTCTGGATTTATTCCTGCAGATTTCCATATGGATTTTTCTTTAGCATCTGTTCCTGAATTATCCCCACGGGACATATAGAGAGAGCACGAGGAAGCAATTTTTCTGAAAGCTGCCGAAGACAATTTACTACCCTTGATACCTGCTGTATCCCCTGGAGGTCCAACAATGACAAAATCGTTGTGCATGATGAGCTTTCTGTTTATGCCATGACCTTCTGCCATAAATTTCTTTTCAGCATCAGGTGAATGAACAAGCAGCACATCTGCCTCGCCCTTTTGTCCCATAACTATTGCCTGACCAGAACCTACGGCTATTGTTTTGACAAAATATCCTGTTTTCTTTTCGAAAAGGGGAATCAAGACATCCAGAAGACCAGAATCTTGTGTGCTGGTAGTTGTTGCGAGGATAATGTTTTTCTGCTGCAATTGTGCAGCTATGGCAGGAAATATACCAGAAATAATGGCAAAAAAACACATCATCGCTACGCTCAAATTAATGTTTTTGAATCTTTTCATTACAATAATCCTTGCAACTATTCAGGTGTAAAAAAGGAGAAAAGGGGAAGATGGAGAAATGGAGAAGATTAATAGGAGTCAGAATATTCTGCATTCTGACTCCTGTATTCTGTATTCTGTATTCTGCTACATTTTTGGTCGTGCCTTTGCAACGGCAACCTTTTTGCCTAACATCATGCTCTGGTGCATAACCTCTATTACCTTTTCTGCATTTTCCTTTGGAACCTCAACGAATGTAAATGCCTCAAATATGCTTATATTCCCTATGGATTTACCTGCTATGCCTGCCTTGTCAGCGATTGCCCTGACAACATCACCTGCATTTATTCTTTGCTGCCTGCCTACATTCATAAACAATCTCACCATACCGGGTGAAGCACCTGTATCCTCCTGAATTGTTTCCTCTTTTGTAAATCCCTCTAACTGAAACTTCAAAAGGGCTGCTACTGCGTCAATAGGCGTAATCCCTTCAGTAATTTTGTCTGCCAGTTCAAGATATGTATCAAACTTCTTATCATCAATAAACTCCTGAATCTTTTCCTTCAAAGTCCCAACCCTGGCATTAATCACATCAACAAGGCTGGGCAGCTTACCCCTCTTTATCTTTGTCTTGGAAACAGCTTGGATGAGCCTTAACTGTCTATCCTCTCTTGGTGTTACAAATGTTATGGCAACACCACTCTTGCCTGCCCTTCCTGTTCTTCCTATCCTGTGTATGTATGCATCAGGATTCTGGGGTATGCTGTAATTAACAACATGTGATATATTGCTTATGTCCAGACCCCTTGCAGCAACATCTGTGGCAACAAGGACATCTATCATATTGCCCTTGAACCTCTTCATAACAGCTTCCCTCTGAGACTGATTAAAATCACCGTGAATTGTCTCTGCGTCATATCCCCTGTTTTTAAGGCTTGCTGCAACATCATCCACCTCTCTTTTGGTATGACAAAACACAAGAAACAAGTCAGAATCCTCTGCATCTATAAGCCTTGCAAGTGCATCTATCTTTTCTGATTCACTTACCTCATAGAATATCTGGTCTATCTTTGGTGCTGTAAGTATATTTGTGGTTATCGTAACCTTTTCGGGTGATACCATATACTGCTTAGATATCCTGACTATTGCATCAGGCATTGTTGCTGAAAACAGAAGTGTCTGTCTTTCTTTTGGGGTATTGCTTAATATGGTAGTTATGTCATCCTTAAAACCCATGTCAAGCATTTCATCTGCTTCATCCAGAACGACTATTTTTACATCATTAAGTTTAAGGGTACCCCTTTCTATATGGTCAATAACCCTTCCAGGTGTTCCAACAACAATATGTATTCCTCTTTGAAGCATTCGTATCTGTCTTTCTATTGATGAACCGCCATATACCGGGAACGCAAGTATCCTGTTTAGCTTGCCAATCTTATTCATCTCCTCAGCAACCTGTATGGCAAGTTCCCTGGTGGGTGTTAAGATAATTGCCTGGACAGGAAACATCCCCCGGTCAATCTTTTCTACAACAGGTATACCAAATGCTGCTGTTTTACCTGTACCTGTCTGAGCCTGTCCAATCATATCCTTTCCCTGCATAATAACAGGGA
>JBDRAP010000005.1:0-2150 GCA_043823615.1 bacterium | reverse complement strand
AGTATTATTGTTTATTAGTTTGATCATGTCTATTTCCATAAGTCCTTCAATTGTTGCAGCCCAAGATGTCAGTAACAGAGAAATCATTAATGAAATTACAGATCTGAAAATACAGGTTGGGAAATTAGAAACAAAGATGGAGGAAGCACTTAAATCTGTGGATAGCAGAATGGATGATATGAATAAGAGGATAGATGATATGAACAATAGAATGAGTGATATGAACAATAGAATGGGTGATATGAACAATAGAATGGGTGATATGATGGGGTTAATGCATGTCATCCTTGCTGGAATGATTGCCCTTATAGGGTTTATTTTATGGGATAGGCGAACAGCCATTGCCCCAGTTGTCAGACAAGCAAAGGAATTGGAAAGAGACAAGGCTATTGTCTGGGATGTACTTAAGGAATATGCAAAGAAAGAGCCTCGATTTGCAGAGATATTGAGAATTGCCGGGGTATTGTAATCGAGGTATTATCGTACAGCTCCAACATATGCCAATCATTGATTAATTCCAAGCAAGATTGTCAATCTTCACATCTCTTAAGAATGAATTTGAGCTGACATAAGCAAGAAACGCTAATCTTAACAAAATGTTAAGCAAGGAAAGACTCCTTGCTTCGGTAGGGGCCGAACGGCCGTTCGGCCCCTACAAAACAATCCATTCTTTATCTCATTTCATCCCCAAAAACTCACTCACACTTTAGTTGATATTATGCCTCATACCAATTTGCATTCAAAATGATAACAAGACGGATAGTGGTTGCAGGACATTGCTGTATAGGGGCAAGGCACCCCCGTGCCTGCCCTCTGTCTCTAACGACGAAAGTTAGTGTTTGAATACAAATTGGTATCAGACAAGGCTATTGTCTTTGCTGTGGCGCAATAGGCAGGAAGGTGGAGACTTGTAGCTGCGACCCTTGTGGTCGCTCGTGGTCGCCGTCTCCATTCTGTATTCTGTATTCCTTCGTTATGCCTAATAAATACAAAAAGGGAGAATAAAAATTAATTTATTCTCCCCTCCTGCAAACTTTTTCAAGTTAAACACATGTACTTAACTTCTACATTCCCCTCTTTATTTTGCTGCTTCTGTAGTAGCTGCTGCTTCAGTTGCTGTTCCAGCCTCTGCTGCTGGAGCTGCAGCCTCTTCTGTTGCTGGAGCTGTTTCTTCTTCTTCAACTGTAGTGGTTGCTGTTTCATCCGTTGCCTTCTTTGTTGGTGCACAACTCACTATCGTTCCGCATAAACCAGCTAACAAACAAAATACTACAAATAGTTTAGATGCATACTTCAACTTGTCTTCACCTCCTTCTCTATCTATATAATAGAAAACTATTGCCAAAAATTACTTACATATATTATACATCAAATTTAAGATTTGTCAAGTGTTTTTTTACTATTTCTTTGTTTTTTCAGTAAAAAATCAGCTAAATTCGCTTAATTTTACATCAATTTCCAATAAAAACCGACTCTATTGCTACAGAAATAAATGATTGTGGTAAAATACCTACGAAAAAAATTCCAAGCATGATCAGAATAAGCACTACCCTTAATAATGGTGAAAAAGAAATAATAGACTCATCCCTTACCTCTCCAAGGTACATTGATTTAAGGATACGGAAATAATAATAAACCGATATTGTGCTAAAGATAAAGCCAATTACAGCAAGATATATATACCCGGCATGTACTGCATAGGCAAACAAATAAAACTTACCCATAAACCCGGCTAAGGGTGGCAACCCGGCAAGTGAAGCCAGACAGATAAGCATACACAGGCATAAGAATGGCGATCGCTTGTACATGCCGCTATACCCCTCAATCTCATCCGTATCTATTCTATTAGAAATAATGGCTATAACCATGAATATCCCCAGTGTGGCCAAGGCATAAACAAGCAGATAAAACATTACTGCTGATAACCCAGCTGTAGTGCCTATTATTATACCAATAAGCAGATACCCGGCATGTCCAATGCTTGAGTAAGCAAGCATCCTCTTTATATTTGTCTGAGGGATAGCCGACAGATTGCCAATAGCCATGGTAAGAATACAGAGAACAACCAAAGCCATTGTCCATTCATGCCTTATTCCGCCAAACCCTTCTATGAATACCCGAATAAAGACTGCAAATGAGGCTGCCTTTGA
>JBDRAP010000004.1:0-10004 GCA_043823615.1 bacterium | reverse complement strand
CTGATGGGAAATGCTGCAAAACAACAGAATTATGTACCCAAAATAGTGAACAATTAACCATTAGTTGTTGATTTTCTCAACATTAATGCGAATCATGCCCGGTTAATTGATTGCAATTGGACTTGTGGGTAAGGATAAGCTAATAAGAGGGGTTAGGGGTGTGTGAAGTTCACTCCGCTAAACAATTTCCCCCCAATCACTGACCAAATTACTCATCAGCCACATTCCTTATTGACAAACCCATGCACAATGTGCTAAAATCTGCATAATTCATATCCACGATTAAAGGAGTCGCAAATGTCCAAAAAAACAAAGAAATCAACCACCAAGCCGCATGGGCAAAAACAATCCCCTCAGCTGCAAGTCGCTGCTTTCACAGGCTGGAAATGGAGAAACCCTCTGTCATCTGTGCCGCCTCACCATTACCATACCATATCACTCATACTGCTTGCTGCCATAGCCATCATTGCATCCATTAACACCCTCTGGGGTGAGTTTGTTTATGATGACACCATGACCATACTTGAGGATGCAAGGATTCAGGACTGGCATCAGATATTTCACTGGACACCAAGACATATCAGAACCATTACCTATATTATTGATTACCATGTCTGGGGATTAAACCCCTTTGGGTTTCACCTGACCAACCTTATTCTGCATATAGCCTGCTGCCTTTTACTCTACTGTCTGATCAATCTAATCTTCAAGAAACCACAGATCGCCTTATTTACCAGTCTGCTTTTTGCCGTACACCCAGTTCACAGCGAGGCTGTTTCTGTTATATCACACCGCAAGGATCTGTTAGCAATGTTTTTCTATTGCCTTGCCTTTATCTTATATCTACAAGGCATTGCCGCTGCCTCCCTAAAAAAGGGCTTGCTTCTTGCCTCCTCAATCGTATCCTATTTTTTTGCCATGTTTTCCAAAGAGGCAGCTGCGGTTGGACTGCCGGTAATTATTTGCATCTATCATTTCCTGCTTGAGCCATCAAAGACAACCAATATTCTCAAAAAATACTGGACATACTTTCTCGCAGGCTTTATCCTCATCGCCCTCTTCTTTATCAAGCTTAATGTTCTTGGCAGGGCATTTAATCCCAAGAACATCCTCATGGTTACGACCAATGCCACCACTGAATATTTGCCTGTTTTCTACACTATGCTTAAATCATTCTTGACCTATCTGCAACTGCTCCTGTTTCCTTGCAACCTGTTTATGAATTACGAGGTACCAATATCCATGAGCCTGCTTGAGCCAATAGTTTTGATCGGGGCATTGACACTGATAGCCATCATTACCTTCTGGATAACCACATATCGCAAGCTGCCAATGGTATGCTTTGCCATTGCCTGGTTTATGATTAACTGGCTGCCGACATCAAACATCCTTCCGCTCGTGCAATTCTTTGTAGCCGAAAGATTTATGTATATACCATCCGTTGGTTTCTGCCTGCTGATAGCATTAGGCATAGATAAGCTATCTCAACAAAGAAAGAAAGCAGCCTTTGCATTGCTTGCCATTATTATCATAATATATATACCCCTATCCATCAAACGCAATGCTGACTGGAATAACATGTATTCCCTTCGTTTTGACTGGTGTCAAAAGGTGTTGGCAAAGGATCCAAACTCTGCTGATGCCCATCTCAGGCTTGGGGCTATCTATTGTGCACGAAAACAACATAATGAGGCTATCACCGAATTCAAGAGGGTAATTGAGATTGCACCAAATCATGTAGAGGCATGTAACTGTCTGGCAATTGAATATCAGGATACCCTTCAATACGAGCTTGCCATGGCCGTATACAAAAAACTTCTTGATATTGTGCCATATCCTGCCAAGATTCACAGCAACATGGGTATACTCTACGAAAAACAAGGGTATTATGAACAAGCTATATCTGAATATAAAATGGCTATTGCCCTTGACTCAAGGTTGGTTACCTCATACAATAACCTGGGACTTATCTATGAAAAGCAAAAACAATACGACTTAGCCATTACCAACTACCAAACATCAGTAGCCATAGATAAGTTTTACAGCAAGGGATACGAAAATCTTGCCAGAATATATGCCAGCCTTGGCAAGATGGACAACGCCCTTTCCTATGCCAAAAAAGCAGTCCACATTAGCCCATCAGCATTTAATCATGCAAACTTAGCCTGCCTATACTATAAAAGCAGACAGCTCATTGAGGCAAAGAAGGAAATAAAAACAGCCATTGGACTTGAACCATCAAACAAGACATATCAACGCATTCTGGAAAAGATCTCTGTGGATTCTCCGTGAATTTTTTTCACCACTAAGGCACCAAGACACTAAGAAGACGCAACTATTTACTCAAGTGAATTGCAAGAAAAGAATATGAACCGCAGAGACACAGAGTTCACAGAGATGACAGATGACAGAATAATCTAACCTCTGACTTTATGTAAATTCTCTGCGTCTCCGTGTCTCTGCGGTTAGTCTTTACTTCAGATGGGTAAAGTGTTGCAAGAAGACACCAAGATTTTTTCTCCATTTCTTCCTTCGTGCCTTTGTGACTTTGTGGTTAATCTTTTTCCCCGCATTAGGCACAAATATCCTTAATAAATATAACAAGCAATTTTTGTGCCAATGTTTTACAGGCAAAACTGCCAGATTATTACTACAATTAGCCTATACAAACATGATGATGTCCAATTATTATACACACATTATTAACATGTCCAATAATTGGACACACCCATCCTGAGGCATTGTGGCAACTTCCAATCCTTTCTGTCTGTAATAACTATTTGTCATATTTACAACATACTATCCCTAAAAATGTTAGCCCATATAATCCTTTTGCATTGGCATAAAACTTGCTGTTAAATAGAAACAAGAGAGGGTCAGGGTAGGACTTTGTGCCTGTCCTGACGATGTAGCCTTACGGTTACAAACCAGAGGAGTAATTTCATTGAAGACTGTTCTGATGATTGATAGCAATGCCTGGTTGCAGCAGACAGTTGCAAGAGAACTTCAGGATATTTGTGATGTAGAGATAATGGATATTTCTATTCCATGTACCAATGCGTTACACATAGAGGCTGATGTGCTTATTTGCTGGAGGGCATCTGAGTGGTTGATTGAAAATTTTAAGGGATTAAAATTGATCCAGGTCTGGGGAGCAGGCGTTGACCAGATAGATGTAGCAGCAGCAAATAAAGAAAACATTATCGTGTGTAACACTAAAGGGGCAATGGCTAATGCTATTGCTGAGTATGTTCTTATGCAGATTCTGGTCTGGGAACGGGATCTTTTTTATTGGAACAAGGTTGCTCATGCAGGGCAGTGGGATTGGGAAAAGAGAAATTCTAATCCATTTATTGAATTAAATGATCGCATCTTATGCGTAATTGGACTGGGGATGATTGGTACAGAGGTGGCTAAAAAGGCAGCAGCGTTAGGCTTAAGGGTTTGTGGAATTACCAAAAATCCCTTAAAAGTAGATGAGGAGCTAAAAAAACAGCTTTATTCTCTTGGCGGTTTAGAGGAAATGGAAGAGGCAAAGGCAAACGCAGATTATATATCCCTGCATTTTCCATTAACAGAGGAAACACATCACCTTGTCGATAGTAGATGGTTACAGCAGATGAAGCCCAATTCAGTGCTGATAAATACATCCCGTGGTGGCATTATTGATGAGCAGGCATTAGCAGATGTGTTAAAAGACAGACGAATTCGGGGGGCATCATTAGATGTCTTGTCTGTTGAGCCAATTGGTGTGGAAAATCCGCTTAACAGACTCGAAAATCTTATACTTACCTGTCATCATGCAGGGTATACAACCCGGGCAATAAAAAATACCCTTGATATGATTAAGGCAAATATTCAGGCAATTAAGGGAGGGGATGAGCATAGGCTGATTAATAGGATTAGTTGACCTTTTTATTTTTGACAGGATGAACAGGATGAACAGGATGAACAGGGAGGGATAAAAATAGCCTGATCAATAGGATTGTTGACAGAGCACTACGATATGCAGATTTGATGAAGATTCAGAATAGGAAGTGATTTTGAGTGTGATGAGCTGATTGGCAATTAGTGATGTGTGAACATATTATTCACCCATCACCAATGATCAATTATCCATCGCATTATTTGTCATTTTCTGCTGAATCTCCATTCATAAATACAAAAGGAGACAGAAAAAATGACATTAACGAAGCAAAAAATTGTTACAGCCGGCTGGACTTATACCTCAAAATGCAACCTGAATTGTGTTCATTGCTATAATTCCAGTAGCATGAGCCATCAGGATGATGAACTGTCCATAGATGATGCCATAAGGGTATTGCAAAAATTAAAGGATTATGGTGTAGAGGACATAAATTATGGTGGTGGCGAGAATACCATGCTTCCGCAATTCTGGGAAATTGCAAGGTATGCCAAGGATATTGGGCTGAATCAGTCATTAACTACCAATGGTACCCTTATGACTGAAAGCATGGCTGATGCTTGTGCTGAATTATTTAATGATGTAGGGGTGTCGATAGACTTCCATCAGGCGATTCCCAATGACGGCTTCAGGCTTTCCATGAATGGGGGGACATTTACCAAGGCTGTTCGTTCTGCAAAGCTCCTTGTCGAACGCAAAGTGAATACAGAGATAGTCATGTGTCTCAATCGGCTTAATTGCAAGCCTGAAACCCTGCAGGGCATGATTGAGATGTGTGAGGGGCTGGGTGTCGGATCCTTGAGAATGAATACCTTTAGACCCGTTGGCAGGGGTGAATATGATAAACAGTTGACCCTCAACCCTCAGGAATTAGAAGAAAGCTACAGGTTTTTCTTTAATAAGATGTCTAAAAATGGTACAGCTATTACCACGCCTGACCCATTGTTCTCTCTGCTTGGCGGACAATATATGACTGATACCGGTTGCCCATGCGGCAAGACATCTATGCGAATTCAGAGCAATGGGGATGTTACCCCATGTGTTTTTATGCCGCTTCCTGCCGGGAATATTTTAAGGGATTCCATTGATGATATTTACGCATCAGAATTATTCCAGAAATTTCAAAACCAGAAGCCAATAGGAAAATGCTCTATCTGTCCAAGATGGAATATCTGCCGCGGTGGGTGTATTGGCCGTAAATGGGCATTAAATGGGTCGTTTGATGGACCGGATCCATTGTGCTGGTGGGAACCGGGTATGGCTATGGGTATCCTCCCTGAACTTGTTAATCCAGAAAACTATAATATCCATGAACGATACCTCTGTACCTTTTATTTTCCGATAGAATCCCATGTAAGTGCATCGCAGCAGAGAGAAGAGGGAAATCTCACGCGGAGACGCGGAGAACGCGGAGAATGCGGAGGGAGTTTCTTTTATGAACAGCAGGAAAGGGAGGAAGAAGGAGAGAGTCTCACGCGGAGACGCGGAGAACGCGGAGAACACGGAAGAAACTTCTTTTGTGAACAGCAGGAAAGGGAGGAAGAGTGTGTGGCTGTCCCGGTGCTCCGCAGATGAGATATATTCAATCAGGCATGGCTGTATTGTTCAAGCCATTAAGGGTACGGGCTCTTCCCATACACCTTATCATTGAACCAACTACTTTTTGTCCCCTGAAGTGTCGAATGTGTAAAAGGGAAAAGTATATTACTGTCCCAAGTCATATGTCGTTTGAAGGGTTCAGGAAGATTTTTGATCAAATAAAGCCGTTGAGGCTTACCTTGAGTGGGCTGGGTGAATCGCTTGTTAATCCGGCACTTGTGGATATGATTCGCTATGCCAATGGATTTGGTACGGCTGTTAGCACTACCAGCAGCATGGCTCTTTCTGACATCCCTATGGAACAGTTGGTCGCAAGTGGTCTGAAGAGGCTGAAAATATCCCTTGATGCTGCTGATGCAAAAACCTATCAGGATATTCGGGGCTTAAATCTATTTGACAGGGTTGTTGAGAATATCAAATGTATGGTAGCATTGAAGCGGAAAAAAAATACCATTTTGCCGCATCTCTGTCTTCAGGTTGTCATCCAATCCAAAAATATTTCCCAATTAAGCCGGATAGTTGAGCTTGCACATAATCTTGGAGTAAATTCGATCTCACTTGAGCCAGTTGGGCTTGCCGGAATCGAGGAAAAAAGGGATGAGTTGATAGCTGGATTAACCACTGATGAGGTTATCTGTCAGATGAAAAAGGCAAGGGATACTGCCAAAAGGGTTGGCATGGAAACAAACCTGAATGACCTGCTGGTTAAAAATACAATCTGCAAATTATGGGATGTTTCCCTTATTTCTCCGCGTCCTCCGCGTCTCCGCGTGAGAACGACTAATCAAAACATTCAGAACTGCTCATTCCCATGGTTCTCAATGTATATTACGGTTGATGGTGAGGTAAGGCCATGCTGTATGTTTTCTTATGTAGATGCTAAATTTGGCAATCTCCTGCAGGAAGACATTCTCACTATCTGGAATAATGCAAGGTATCAGGGCTTTCGACAATCACTTCGACAGGGAAAATATCCCGATATCAGGTGTCAGGGGTGTGTGCCGGAGAATATTTTTGATCTGTCGGCTGTGTTCAGAAAGATTTTCACGCAGATTACGCAGATTTCACAGATTACAGATGAAATGGGGAAGAAAAATCTGTTGGCATGTAGTAGGGGCAGGTTCTAAACCTGCCCTCTGTCTGTGCCCACAAAATCAAATATCATTAACCTCTGCAATTTCTTTTAATCTGCGTAATCTGCGTAATCTGCGTGAAAATCTTAATTGCACAGGTCGAAATAATTTTGTGTCTTTGTGGAATGAGGTAATCCCATGCTAATCGAAAAATCACCATTTGTCCATATCTTCAAATCAAACGAAGTGGTTTGCCTGTACCACTCGCTTTACATTACCAACATTTACGGCAGTCATTTATTGGCAGAATTATTTGAGGCATTGAGGTTTCCGCAAACCATTGAACAGGCAGCAAGGCATGTGGCAGGCAGTCGGCAAGGGGCAGAGATGGATAGGGCTGTTGAGTACATTGAGCTGCTTTTGGAGCATAAGTTTTTGCGATACCTTGATTGCCACGATGAAACCAATCTTGTTTTGAGCCTACAGCAACAAGTACAGTGTTCTGACATACGATTTTTGTATCTTGTACCAACCAGTGTGTGTAATATGAGGTGTAAATACTGTCATATCATCGATACATGGGCAGCCTACGGTCATCATCACATGTCTATGGAAACAGCTGAGGCAGGCATAAAAAAGTTTATGGAACATAGCCCTGCCTCTGGTCAGAAAGAGGTAATGTTTTATGGCGGAGAGCCACTGCTTAACCCTGATGTAGTAAAACACGCTGTCTCCTATATTCGCCAAAATGATACAAATGGTAACTGCAAGATAACCATGTTTACCAATGGCACAACGATTACCCAAGAAATAGCTGAGTTTCTGGCAGATAATGATGTATTTGTCATTGTTTCCATGGATGGACCATTCATGATACACGATCAGATGCGGTGTTATATTGATGGCAGGGGAGGCTTTGAGGATACAGCCAGAGGGTATGATACCCTTAAGAATGCTGGATGTCGGATAGGCATATCCATGGTGCTTGGAAGGCATAATATCCCGGGGCTAAAAGAATCAGTTGAGTATCTGATAAACAGATTTGAGCCAATTGACCTTGGGTTCAGCACCCTTCACCTTCATCAACATGGCGATAATCCGGCATCTGTTGATATAGAGATGCTTACCAATGAGATGATTGACACCTTCAAATTTATTCGGGAAAAGGGTGTTTATGCAGAGCATCTTTTCAGGAGGATACGGCCATTTGTGGAACAGCAATTGCGGCTAAAGGACTGCCCATCATGCGGCGGCAAATTCCTTGTTGCCCCTGATAAAAGCATTGGATTTTGCGAGGCATTTCTTGGCACAGGGCATTACTATTACCCATTAGATTCCTTTGATTTATCTAATGAAGGCTATAATGAGTGGAAAGGGATTGCACCTGTAAGGCGGGAGGAATGCCTGAGATGTCCGTCAATAGCCATCTGTGGTGGTGGCTGCCCTTATGATGCCTGGGTACAACACGGCAATATTAATAATCTTGATACCATTCGCTGTCAACAGAGCAATATCCTGCTTGAGTGGCTTATCTGGGATTTGTTTGGACAGATACGGGGTGAGATACAATCGCCGTGGGATATGGTTATTCCTGAGCCAGCCCAAAGACAAATGATATACTCCCAAATAGATGCAGTCAGCAAAAACCTGCCCCTTCAAGGATACTCAACCTATGGGGAGGGAAAGTGATTAATTTCAGCCTGATCTCCCTATATCACATAAAAAACATCGGAATACGGTCGCTTCACGCCTTTCTCAAATCAAATGGCTGCGATATAAATCTTATCTTCTTTAAGCACAGCTATTTTAATAATGCACATGCCCCAACAGATACAGAGATAAAGCAACTGATAGGTGTACTCAAGAGATCCCGGACAAACCTTGTAGGAATAAGCGTTAGCTGCTCTGCCTATCTTGAGACTGCTAAGGTGATTACCATGGCCATAAAGGAGGCACTGAATATCCCTGTACTCTGGGGTGGGGTACATGCAACAGTTGATCCAGAGGGGTGTATCCAACACGCAGACATGCTGTGTGTGGGTGAGGGTGAATATCCGATATTGGAATTGCTTGAAGCCATGTCAAGTCAAAAAGATATGACAGGCATCAAGAATTTGTGGATTAATCAGGAAGGCAGGGTGATTAAGAATCCACTCAGGCAATTAATTCAAGACCTAAACAGCCTCCCGTTGCCGGATTATACCAATGATAACAAATATTACATCAGTGGTGATAAGATTTATGAGGGTGATCCAATTCATTTAGATTGCTGGGATTATTTTCTACAAGGGACGCGGGGATGTCCGTATAGCTGCACCTATTGCTCCAACAGCCTGTTTAAGGAGATGTACAAGGATCATGGGAAATACATCAGACAAAGAAGCGTAGAACATGTAATCAAGGAATTGATTCAGGCTAAAGGAAGCCTTAAGGGGCTGAAGATGATTACCTTTTTTGATGAGGTGTTTGGGATAAACAAGAAGTGGATAAGCGAGTTTTGCGAGGGGTATAAGGAAAAGATAAATATCCCATTTTCCTGCTATCTTCACCCATTGGCTGTTAAAGAGGATATTGTTATCATGCTAAAGGATGCCGGGGCAAGTCTCATTGGCATAGGTATCCAGAGTGGCTGCGAAAGAGTAAGAAGGCATATCTTCAAGAGACCGGAAACAAATAAACAAATAATCGAGGCAGCAGAAATCTTGCAAAAACACAAGATCCCATTTGTGCTGGATCTTATTATGGACAATCCATTTGAAAGCCATGAGGATAAAGACGAGACACTGAACCTTTTACTCCAAATCCCCCGTCCATTTAAGCTTTCCCTTTATTCTCTGATATATTTTCCCGAAACAGGGCTGACAAAGATGGCATTAAAGCAGGGATTAATCACACGAGATGATATTGAAGACCGTAGGCAAAGGGTATTGTCGCAATTTCGGGTTACGCTGGGATATAAAAGGGAAAAATGGGACACAGCCTGGATTGCCTTGTTGCTCTTGAGTGGCATACCGTGGATTCCAAGGCAGATGGTATCCTTTTTGGCTCACAGAAGGCTTTTGCGGATGTATCCGTTTCCGGTAATTACGCTTGTCAAGATAACTAAAGGTGTCCAGTGGATACAAAAGGCTGTTTGGATGGCTGTATCTGGACAGATTACCCCATCATTGATTAAACGATTTATTGTGCGGAAGAGGTAAAGAGTGTAAGAAAAGAGAAAGGGGGGAATGGGGAAGTGGAGAAGATTAATAAGAGTCAGAATATTCCGACCTGTGCGGTTGTGGATAATTGCATCAAAATCATTGGTGTTTTTGGTAGTCGCAGGCTTCAGCTTGCGTAAAAATAACGCAACCTAAAGGTTGCGACTACCTCATTCGTGGTCGACCCATTAGTTTTATTGCTATATT
>JBDRAP010000003.1:0-22749 GCA_043823615.1 bacterium | reverse complement strand
TGGAGGGGTGTTATCATATTTCCAATTAGTATTGGTGTTAGAGGTACCCAAATTACCAGCCGTATCTACCATCTTTAACCAAACACTATAAACAGCACCATCTATTAAAGTATCAGATGTTGTTATCCCGCCGTCGTTGTTTAGATCGCTTCCGTAGATCATGCGGATATAACTACCCACAGTTTTTGGAAGAATAGAGTCAGCTTCCTTGATATCAAGCCCGCCACCAGTACGATTAAAAACAAGTTTTATGGTCTCCACATTCTGCATTAAGGTATATTCCACACTAATCGTCTGATTCTCACAGCCATCAGATATTGGGGTAGTAAGGGTAGCTGCTGGCGGTGTTGTTCTGTATGTCCAGTTGGTTGAAGCAGTAGATGTTCCATGATTACCAGCCAAATCATCGGCTACAAGTGTGACTGTATAGGTAGCCCCATTTTGTAGGCAAAGATCATTTCCCTTTACAGTAATAGTATGCGTGGCTTGCTTGCTGCCTTGTGTAAAACTACCCGGATTAGTAGTAAAGGTAGCCCCCATATTGTTCTGAAAGATAAGCCGTAGGCTTGAGCTATCTACATCCTCAGAGAGCAGGTATGATACCTCTATCTCATGGTTATCGATTCCCTCGGTATTTGGTTTAATTAATTGCAGGGTTGGCGTACCAATATCATATGTCCAGTTATAATTAGGTGTAGAGGTAGCCGAATTTCCTGCCAGGTCAGTGGCAGTTAAGGCTACACTATAGGTGCCATCAGTCAGATTCAAATCAGTTCCCAAAATGATTGCTGTTTGAGTTCCAGCCAAGGCAGACAGGCTTCCCATGGCAGTAACAGAGGTGGTTGCGAATCTCAGGGTAACCGTTGATACTGCCTCAGAGATAAAATACTGGACAGCAATATCACGATTGTCAAAGCCATTGATGGCCGGGCTGATTAACCTAAAAAATGGGGGTGCAGTGTCAATCGTTGTTGCTGTGGTAGCAGCAAGGGGATTATCTGAGAGGTCGGTTAGTGTGCCAAGGGTATAATTTAATGTAGGTGTAGCCGCTGTAGTCAGGGTGCCATCCTCAAAGAAAAGACGAAGGCGATTGTCGTTCTGTGTCCCCAAGGTAGTCCAGCTTCCAACAGAAAGTGTCCCTGTTATGGCTGCTACCTTGAAATTATCAGTTTGTACCGTAGAATCCTTGATTACCTCTGAAAATGCCACATCAATTGCATCTATAAAGCCATCATTATCTGCATCAGCAGTGGTACATGTACCAATGGTTGGCGGATCCGGGTCATTAATAGTAAAGGCTGTTGTTGTCAGGGTAGCTATTGCCAGATGTCCGTTAGGATTATAAACCACCACGCTCCATGTACCAAACTGCTTTCCTTGCAGACCCATGGTACAGGTAATAGTACTACCATTAGTAATTACTGTACTTGTTCCAATAATATCAGCATAACCCGACTTAACTAACCTGACCGTAGCCTGACTAAGAAATCCTGTGCCGGTTACCGTAACAGTGGTTGTAGCATTATTTGGAGCTGCAATAGGGGTAATATTAATTACAGAAAATGGTGTAGCTGTGAATTTCTGGATGCGATGATTATTGGTATCCAATATATAAATTGCATTATCAGTGCCAACTATAATCCCCTGAGGAAGGCTGAACTGTTCGGTTCCTGTCCCTTGTCTGCCCCAGGTGGTAATAAAATTGCCACTTGAGTTAAATTTTTGGATACGGTGATTGTTGGAATCAACCACGAAAATATAATTCCAGGAGTCAATGGCTATGCCCTGAGGGGAATTAAACATGCCTGTGGCTGTCCCACTAACCCCCCAGCTTAGTGTATAGCTGCCAGATGGGGTAAATTTTTGGACACGATTAACCCCAGGGTCAACCACATAAACATAACCAGAAGAATCTATGGCAATGCCTTGGGGAGAAATGAAATTACCTGCATCGGCTCCACGCCTACCCCATGATCCTGTAGGTAGATAACCTCCATCAAAGGTAAACTTTTCAACCTTAGGAGAGCCAACAGTCCCTTCCCCGTCATCAACCACATAAACATCACCAGAAGAGCCAACAACAATTCCTTGTGGAGATTGCAAGGAGTTTGTCCAGAATCTAATAAAATTCCCTGCTAAATCAAACTTCTGAATCCGTTTATTGCCAGTATCAGAGACATAAATCCAGCCATTTGTTTTGTTAATGGCTATGCCTTGCGGGAAACTAAACATCTCGGTAGAGCTACCGAACCCGCCCCATTTAAGGGTAAATGTGCCTGCCTGTTTATCAAATTTTTGAATACAGTGATTATTGGTATCAGCTACATAAATATTTCCATTTGCATCCACAGCCATCCCTTGAGGAAAATTAAGAATGCCAGTGGAAGAGCCTATACTACCCCATGTATCAGTAAATGTACCACCCTCAATCGTAAGCCTTTGAATACGGCTGTTGAGGGTATCTGCTACATAAACATAGCCACCATTTACAGTTATGCCTGAAGGAGAGCTAAAGGTGGTTGAGGTGGCTGTCCATGTTAATGTGCCGGTGTCGTTATATTTTCTGACAGTGTTATTGTTTGTGTCAGCAACATAGACAGAGCCTGAGGTGTCAACGGCAATGCCTTGTGCAGAAGCAAGACCCCACCATCCTGTGTAGGAAGGATTATCATTTGTATTAGGAAATCTTTTAATAGTAGTTGCGTCAACTACGAAAATATCCCCTGATGTGCCTATTCCTACCCCTTGGGGATTCATCATTCCTTCGGTCCATTTAGCCACAAATACCCCTGCATTATTAAACTTCTGGATGCGGCCATTTCCAGTATTTGACACATAAACATATCCAAGAGTATCCACCACGATACCGGTTGGTGAGATAAACTTGCCATTAGCATTCCCCTGTCCACCCCATGACAAGATAAACACCCCTGCACTGCTAAATTTCTGTATCCGATGATTAGCCGTATCTGCCACATAGACATAGCAGCCGTCAGCACTCACAGCAATTCCTTCAGGAGACTTGAATTGCCCTGTTTGTGTCCCATAACAGCCCCATTCCATCGTACGGGTGCCTGTGGTAGTAAATTTTCGGACACGATGATTTTCAGTATCAGCCACATAAACGCAACTATTATTGCAATCCACAGCAACACCCTGAGGCTTATTGAGCTGTTTATCCAGCTCAGGAGCTATCCCTGCCCAACTCCCTTTATACTCATACCCCCCATCATCTGCCTTCGCCATCCCTATCAGTCCAGAATATAGCAATGATAATATTATTAAAAACAACCCTATTTTTTTCATCTTTTTCCAAAACTCCCATTAATTATTATCTGAAACTGTTGTAAACTTTATCAAACATTTACTCCAGATTACGCTTACGCAACTTAAGCAGGAACAACATCCCTGACAATTGCGACCACCCTTGACAGTCTTTTCATTAGAGGGTTTGCGGTATTTCCCTCCTTTTTAAGGAGCTATGAGGTGGATAATATATAATCATAGCTGACAATATTCAGCCCTTGTTTTCATCATCAAAAAACACAAAAACCCCATTCCCCATACACATCCTTTCACACAAGGAGAGGGGAAGAGGGGACACATATACAGCATGAACCCCCAATTTTTTCTTTTACTTGATTTTATTATCGGCAACAGGGCTTATTTACTTTAGAGAATATTCCTACATTCCTGATATTTTCAGAACTTCTGAAGTTTTGAACTTACTATGTTTGACATAACTTGTTAAGAATCAATGAGTTCAATCATCGTAACAGATCGACAGACTGTTACGGAATGTGTCTTTTTGTCATTTCGAGGGAATCCGAGAAATCTTAACCTTTTGAAAAATCAATGAGTTGAGATTCCTCACATTCGTTCGGAATGACACTTTCATCCATTCCGTAACAACCTGTCGACTCATGACAGTCTGCAATACAAATAGATGTAGATGATTGCCTCTTACATGTTGGCAAGGACAAGGGGATAGTACCCCTGTCACGGGAATTCTTACTTGTTTGTTTCCCCCGTAGAAGCAACTTCTCGTGGTTGTTCATTTCCTACCAAATAGCTGACCAATCGCTGGATTCTTTTTATTTTGCTTGACTTTCTCCTCTGGTTATGATATGATAGCTCATTAAGAGACAATGAGTTAAACATAAAATGAGGATAGAGACAAAACATTTGTGTAACTATGCAGGCATACAGAATCCAGAATTCAGAATGGAGATGGCGACCACAAGAGGAGAGCATCTACTTGTCCATGTCTTAACCATTATTACACCTGAATAGTTACGGAATTGTTAATCGTACTTGCTTATAATGGAGGAGAGATATGGATACTGCAAAGATTGAAACCGCTATTCGAATGCTTTTGGAAGGGATAGGAGAAGACCCTTCAAGACCCGGGCTGATAGATACCCCAAAACGAGTAGCAAAGATGTATGAGGATATACTCAGTGGAATGAATGTTGATGCGGTACAAGAGATGTTGCCCTTTTTGCCGGATGAATACGAGGAGATGGTTATTGCTAAGGATATTACCTTTTATTCTATTTGCGAACATCATCTTGTCCCATTCTTTGGCAAGGCACATATTGCTTATATTCCTAATAAGGGGCGAATGATTGGCTTATCCAAGCTGTCCAGGATAATCGACATATTCTCTAAAAGAATGCAGGTTCAGGAAAGATTAGTTTCAGAGATTGCAGACCTGTTGATGAAAACACTTAAACCACAGGGCGTTCTCGTGGTTATGGAAGCAGAACATCTGTGTATGACCATGCGTGGGGTAAAAAAACCCGGCAGCTCAATAATTACCTCTGCGGTTAGAGGTATATTCAATAATAGGGCAACCAGGGCTGAGGCATTATCACTAATTCAGAGAAGGTAGATGGTGTAGCAGCTATCAGGTATCAGCTGTCAGATCAGAGGGATTACGCCCGCAATGCCTCAGTTATCAGTTGAAAATTGGTAGTCGCAACCTTTAGGTTGCGTTATTTACGCAGGCTAAAGCCTGCGGCTACCACTGATAACTGAGGCATTACTTACGCCCCTCTTTTATTTCCTATTGACTGATGCCTGACAGTTGACAGCTTATCCAAGGAGAAATAAAATGTACAATATCAGAATATTGAATATTACCAAGGAAACAGATGCGATTCATGAGATGCAGAGGATGAATGTTGACCCACAGGGTATTAATCTCATGTCTCCAAAGGCAGTGGATAATGTCATAAAATTGGAGAATGTCCCTCTCAAGTGTGCCCTGATCCTTAAACAAGAGCTGCTGGCAAGGGGTGGTGAGGTTGCCTTGTCTAAGGGAGCAATTGATTTAAGCGTGGAAAATACGGATGTCCTGCTGATAGGCACACACAGTCAGTACCATAAACTTACTCTGAAATTAAGACAACAATATTTCAACCTGTCAAAATTGGGTGAAAGGATTGAGGATGCCTTGAAACGATTTGAACATTCATCCTGGGTTATTCAATGTGGGACACATAAATTAGAAGCAGGTAAAAAAACCCTTATTATGGGTATTTTAAACATTACACCAGACTCATTTTCTGATGGTGGCAACTTTTTCTCAGCAGGCGATGCAATTGATCAGGCTAAAATGATGCAGGATGAAGGGGCAGATATTATTGATATCGGCGGTGAATCAACCAGACCCGGTGCAGAATTGGTAACAATAGAAGAGGAAAAGAGTAGGGTTATGCCAATAATAGAAAAACTGCAGAGCCTGAACATCCCCATATCCATAGACACCTATAAATCAGCTGTTGCCAATGCTGCCCTTTCAGCAGGAGCATGTATCGTTAATGATATTTCAGGATTAAGATTTGATCCGGAAATGGCAGGTGTAGCAGCAGAACATAAGGCAGCTGTTGTTATTATGCATATCAAGGGAAACCCGAGAAGTATGCAGGATAACCCTCACTATACAGATGTTCTTGGGGAAATTACCAGCTATATACATGAGGGTATTGATATTGCTGTACATGCAGGCATCCCTGAACAATCTATTATTGTTGACCCTGGGATTGGATTTGGGAAAACCGTTGAACATAATCTTTATATCTTAAGAAATCTTAGTGAATTGAAGGTCTTTGGTCTGCCCATTCTAATTGGCACATCCCGCAAGTCATTGATTGGAGATATTTTATCCCTGCCAGTCCATGAACGGATAGAGGGTACTGCCGCAACCGTAGCTGTTTCTATTATGAATGGTGCCGGCATTATCAGGGTTCATGATGTCAAAACCATGTCACTTGTAGCAAAAATGACAGATGCTATTATGCGATAAAAGGCAGGAGATAGAATACAGAATTCAGGAGTCAGAATTCTGGGTGGTGTCCCGGAATAACTCAAATAAGCAAGAAACCATATCAGTGACAAGGAGGTAGCACACCTGACACTCTGCAGCATTCTGTATTCTGACTCCTGACTCCTGTATTCTGTCCCCCACATTTTCAATTGAGGTAACCAAATGTTCAGCAGGCTATTATATCCAGTCACCATCACAGATATTATTGACATCATCCTTGTAGCCAGTCTTTTTTATGGGCTTTTTATTCTGATAAAGGGTACCAGAGCTGTCCAGGGACTAAAGGTTTTAGGGGTATTAATTATTGGTTCATTTATTGCCCAGTTTTTTCAACTATACACCATAATTTGGATATTAAAAGGATTATGGATGATTTTGCCTTTAGCCTTTCTCATCTTGTTTCAGCCAGAATTCAGACGGGTAATAGGTGAGATTGACAAGAATTATCTCTGGGGAATATTATCTAAGCAGGAAAAAAGATTAATCTCAGAAATAATCAAGGCTACAATATTTTTATCAAAAGGAAAGATAGGTGCATTAATTGTATTACAACAAAATATCTCCCTGAAGCATTATGTAGATGTAGGTATAAGGCTTGATGCGGAGACATCGTCTGAGCTATTAAATGCTATCTTTTTCCCGGGTGCTCCGCTTCATGATGGGGCAGTTATCATCCAGGGTGACAAGATAGCAGCTTGCTGTTGCGTCTTACCCTTAAGTCAGAATCCTGATATAGAAATATCTTTGGGCACAAGACATCGAGCAGCTATCGGACTTTCTGAAGAAACAGACAGCCTCATCATCGTTGTTTCTGAGGAAACAGGGGCTATTTCATTAGCATTAAATGGAAAGATTGTCCATGGATTAGACGAAGAAGGGCTAACCGAGATGCTTACCCTTTACCGTTCAAAGGAGGCAGCTTCTGCCTCTGGGGAGACACAATGAAGAATCTTCTCAAATTAATATCAAACCATCTTGGAATAAAAATCTCCTGCCTTTTTCTGGCAATATTTCTATGGCTTTATGTTACCAGCGAAACCATTATGAGAAAGAATTTCCATATACCTGTACGAGTTGAAACTTCGTCAACGATGAATGTTGTCTCTGTAAGCACTGGAAGCGTGTTTGTCGGTGTTGAAGGGGAAAGAAGGACAATATTAAAGGCAAGATCTGAAGATTTTTCATTAATTATAGACATGAAGGAAGAAAAACTGCCAGGAACATACACCAGATCAATTCTTCCGGATGACATCAACCTTCCTTCAGGCATGAACATTACCAATGTCTCCCCAACTAATATTGCTATAATATTGAAAAAGGGATAGAGATAGCATTTCTACCTGCCTGAATGGCACAAAGAGATATGAAAATGAAGCAGGCAACAACAACGCAAAAATCTCGCATTTTTCCTGCCAAAACATGGACAGCAGACTTTTATTTTGTGTTTCTGTGCTTTTGTGCCTCTGTGCCTTTGTGCCTCTGTATCTTTATGTCTCTGTGCCTCTGTACCTTTGTGCCCTTGCATTCCAATGCCTATGCTAATGAAATAATTGTTGAACAAGCAGATTATGCAGAATGCCAGAAAACTATCGCAAATCTCAAGGGAAGTGTGACGGTAAGATATAATGAACAATTACTACAGGCACAAGGGATAAGCCTGAACACACAAACAGGGGAGCTAACAGCCACAGAAAGCGTAAAATTAACCGACCCAACCAGAACGATTGAATGCAGCCATCTTGATTATAACCTCCATAAAAACCAAGGAGAGGCAGAAGATATATATATTGATACAGGAAGGTTATTCTTGCAAGCCAAGCAGGCAAGGATAGGCACATCAGCTATTATCCTGAGCCATGGAATAGTTACAGGCTGCAGTCTAAAAAGACCACACTATGGTATCTATGCCTCAAGTCTGAGGCTCTACCCCGGTGACAGGATAGTGGTGAAGAATATTGTTTTTAAGGTAGGGAATGTCCCATTTTTTTATTTCCCTTATTACGCACAATCTCTTAAGGATAGCAGGCCGCTATTTGAGTTTATTCCATCTTATGCAGATATCGATGGCCGTATATTAAAATCTACCTACAACTACCTTTTTTCTGAAGGCTCCAAGGGATCATTATTCCTTGATTATGTTGAGAAAAGGGGTGTTGGTAAGGGTCTTTCCCATACAGTCAGAAACAAAAATAACAAAAGCAATCTTTTCCTTTATCACATAAATGAGGCTCAAAGGCGTCCATACCTTTTTCACAGTAAAAGGTGGTTGGCTGAGACAGATTGGCTGTATCAAAAAAAGGATCTAAGTACAATGCTTCACCTTGACACCCTGAGTGATCCGCAGGTAAGGAGAGATTATCAAAGAGGTCAACCTGTTTTTGAACCAGCATCACATCTATCTATTACCCGAACAACAGATGATCATCTCTTGAGGCTGACACATGAAAAAAAATACAACTGGCAAAACAATAAGTTTATTGCAATCACAGAACGCACACCATCACTAAAGTTTGAGACAAAGCCCAATAGATGGAAAAACACCCCATGGTTTACCACATTTTCCTCTATTGCCCAAAGAGATGCTGCCACAGGAGCTGTTGCCTTCGAGGCAAAAGCATCCGGGATGCGAAATTACAGATTAACCAAATCTACAACCCTTACGCATAATATCCTGATTGGAGGGGATAAAAAATACCCTCTGTGGTATGGAGAAAACCTGAGCCTCAGACAAAGAATACGAAACACAAACCTGAACCTTGGATATACCATCAAGGATAGCCCTGACGAATTGATAGCACACAGGCTTGTTGCAGAGCTATTTCAGATAACACAGGACAATCGCTTAAGATTATGGACAGATATTGATCTGCGTACGAGGAGACAATTGGGGACTAATACAACAAGAATCAATGCTATTAACGGGTTATGGAAAAAAGGACTTTCATCTGTTCAGCTTGGCTTTAATCCAAACAAAAGAAAGATTGATACCATTGAAGGTTTATTTGGCTTACAAAATGGTTCGTTCTCAACAAATCTTGGGACAACCTATCTCAAGGATACAACATGGGAGGCAACAACAAATTGCTTCATTAAGTTAAATCCAAAAACAACGCTTCAGTTTGATGTATACTATGACATTAAAAATAGCCGTGTAAATGAGGCTAACTACTCAATCAAAAGGGATCTCCACTGCTGGGAAGCAAGGCTTGGATTCAAATCTCAACCCTATGCCAAAAACAAGGAATTCTGGATAAGGATTTGTCCGAAATGAAATGTTTGAAGCAGACAGCAGGGTTTCCTTACTAATCACTGACTGATTACTATGCGGAGGAAAGAAATAATGGCGAAAGAAATTGCGAAGATAACCGGCGGACATGCGTCGCCTTTTGAGATGATCAAACACATGAACGATACGACTAATGAGTATTGGGAAAGTCGCGATCTGGCGGAAGTTCTGGAATACACACAATATCGGAACTTTGAGGCAGTGATCGAGAAGGCCAAGCTGGCGTGTTTCAACAGCGGGCATCGTATTGAGGATCATTTTGCTGACATCAGCAAAATGATCGAGATAGGGAAAGGCGGCAAGCGAGAGATCAATGTTACATTGTTGTCTCGATACGCCTGCTACCTGACTATTCAGAACGCTGATCCCAACAAGGAGATTGTGGCACAGGGTCAAACCTATTTCGCCATCCAGACGCGGCGGCAGGAATTGGCAGACGAGAGTTTCGAGGACAAGCGGCGGATTCTGTTGCGAGAAGAGATACGCCGCCATAATGTTCAGTTGGCTGACGCGGCCAAGGATGCGGGTGTCATCGAACCAATTGACTACGCCATCTTTCAAAATCACGGATACATGGGGCTTTATGGTGGACTGAAACAAGAAGACATTCATCGGCGGAAATGCTTGAAAAAGAGTCAGAAGATTCTGGATCATATGGGCAGTACGGAACTGGCAGCGAACCTGTTTCTATCCACGCAGGCAGAGGAAAAACTGCGACGAGACGAGGTGAAAGGGAAAGACACCGCGAACCGAACACATCGTGAAGTCGGCGTGAAGGTACGGCAAACCATCATGGAATTAGGCGGCACGTTGCCCGAAGAATTACCGGTGGTAGAAAGCATTAAGAAGATAGAGTCACAACAGCGAAAGCAACTCGGCAAGGCTGAGACGCTCGCAAAAAAGAAAAGTGAGTAATCAATATGGCACTACATAAAGACTTTCCGCAATCCCCGTATGCGATTCTCGATCCAGGCATCCGCTGGTTTTCGACAGATGAGACATTACGCAAAAGCAGCATGGAGAAGCTCATGCCGCCGCTGTAGAGATGTCATTACTGCCCCAGAATAAAAAGGAGAAAACTATGAATATAGAGATTCAGGAAGAAATAAACAGTTTAAGGGAACAGCTTGATGTTCACAAAAAGCAACTTCGTCATTTAGAACTTCAGAAGGCTAAATTTGGCACCCTGTATTTTCCGCCATATCTTGCTATTAGTATTGAGGATGAAAAAAAGGAGATTCAGCGGATAGGAAGAGAAATTCAAGGATTAGAGCAAAGACCTGATGAAATTTTGCCTCAGCCTTTGTCTGCAAAAATGAACCAGACAGTAAATATTATTGGCAGCCGAAATATAAACATCACTCAGGCAGTTGGGGATGTTCACCATCAACCAGCACCTACACGCTGTAATGTAGCAGAGGCACCAACAACCACAAAGGGTATCTCAAGACCAGACCTGTCTAACTTGCTCAATGAGACTGAAATCATCTTTTCAGGTAATATCGCCAGAACACCAAAGCAAACTAAATTTGATAGTGACAAAGAATCTTACTTTAATCTTGCGATTAACTATGATTATATGAATCCTATCTTTCCGGCACTATTTGAAAGCTACAGCAATCTCAAGGTGCCGGCGATAAAAATTTTACTTAAAAATGTATCAGACGCACCTTTTACCAATATAACACTTTTGTATGAGATGCACCACGATATTATTAACCTGCAAAAGGAAAGTATTATAGATATACTTAACCCACAAGATACAATTCTAAAGGAAGTTGTTCTGATAGTTAAAGACCCCCTCGCCTTGTTTAGATATGAGCGTAAGGTCTTAAATCTGTCGCTTACGATTAAATTTAAGAATCAACATGGTGAAGAATACGAATGGTCAAAGGTATTACAACTTAATATCGCAAGCAAAAACAGTTTTATCTGGAAAACAGCAGATGAAGAAGATTGTAGTGAGTTAATTGCTGCCTTTATCACCCCTCATGACCCTGCCATAAAAACATTTTTAGGTGAAGCAAGAGAATTTTCTCCTAATCGTGAATTTTTTGGCTACCAAAAAGATAGAGAAGGTGTCCTCCGGCAGGTTAAGGCAATGTATGAAACCTTACAGGAAAAAGGAGTAAGTTATGTTGCTACCGCACTGGACTTCTTAGGTCACCAGTCAATCAAATTACCTTCTCAGACATTAGCCGATAAATATGGAAATTGTGCCGACTTACCTGTTTTATTTGCCGGTATTTGTGAGGCAATCAAAATTAATCCAATACTCATTGTAATACCTAAACATATGTTCTTTGGATTTGAAGCCTCAAGGGGTGGAAGAGAATATTTTCTCCTTGAAACTACCTTCGTGGGAAATTACTCATTTGAAGAAGCTATCAAAGAAGGTAAGGAAATTTTCAATAACAATAGAGATAATTTGAAAATAATTGACATAACTAAGGCAAGAGATGCAGGAATATTTCCTATCATGCTTTAAAATATACTCAATGAAATTAGTCGACAGGCTGTTACGGAATGAATGAAAGTGTCATTCCGAATGAATGGGAGGAATCTTAACTCATTTATTTTTCAAAAGGTTAAGATTTCTTCAGATTCCCTCGAAATGACAAAAAGGCGCATTTCGTAACAGCCTGTCGACCTGTGTGGTTGTGGCATTAAGCCACAGAAATATAGTAATTCTTAATTGAGAACAATTTGCATTCAAACGCTAACTGTGTTGGCTTCGTCGTCAGAGACAGAGGGCAGGCACGGGGGACTGGCCCCCTACAGCAATGTCCTGCAACCACTATTATCCGCCTTGTTATCATTTTGAATGCAACTTGGTATGAGAACAGCACCCCAATTTATTGGGGTGGATTAAGAAACAGCCGAACAATTTAACCGCTTCAGCGGTTAAATAAGGAGATAGAGGATGTCGATTTTTATAGTACAATACTCCAACCAGTACCCTTTTAATAGACGGCGTTATAGTGCTAATCGCAAATTCTAACTACACAGGTCAAAATAAATAGGAGAAAACTATAAATATGAATAGTCAGGAAGAAATAAACAATTTAAGGGAACAGCTTGATGTTCACAAAAAGCAAATTCATCAGTTAGAACTTCAGAAGGCTGGATTTGGCACCCTGCATTTTCCGCCATATCTTGCTATTAGTATTGAGGATGAAAAAAAGGAGATTCAGCGGATAGGAAGAGAAATTCAAGGATTAGAGCAAAGACCTGCCTGTAATATAGTAACCACATCTGGAATAGAGCACTTTTACGAAATAAATGCAGATTTTCTTAGCAAACAACCTGAGCTTCCTACGCCAGAGTCAGCACTTAAAAGGATCCCTCGTTATGAGTGGAAATCAGCATGCTCTAAATACTGGGTTAAACGAAAGGCACTTACAGATGTTTTGGAAAGGCTTGAAAGATTAGGGAGAGTGCCTGGCATAATTCCTATTAAAGGAGAAGGTGGAAGTGGAAAGACTGCTCTTCTTAAGCAATTGGCAGTGGCTTTATTTCGACAAGACAAAACTGTTTGGTTTTCTAATGCCGGCCTTTTAAATCCGGAATTTGAAGATATAGCAAATCTCAATGACAGAGCAAGGCAAAATAATAACTTTTTCTATATCTTTCTTGATGACTTCCATAAGTTTCCTGCAGATTTACAGGAAAATATAATCAATAATGTAGAGGAGTACTGGTGGAATGTTATTTTATTAGTAACTTACCGCGATCCCATTCCGGGAACTGCCCGGGGAATTAAACGTTTTCAGCCGATTACATTAAACCTTCAGGATGATATGTCTCTGTTTATCAATCACCTCCTGGAAATCTCTAAAGAATCACCAGAACTTGCTCATTTGTTGAAGGAAAAAGAGTCTTTTATAAATCAGATAAGGTTAAACAAACAAATTCGCTTGTTTATCTTCTTATATCTACTCTTTGACCGAAATATTTATGAACCAAGTAGCGATCCGGAAATATCTTTTCAGTTGGCTATTCATAAGGAATATGATGAATTGAAACAAAAAGATGATAGATTGTCTGAAATTGTCAAGTTAGCAACTATATGCGCCAACTGCGATTATTATTTACCCGTTGAAACAATCTGTAAAATATACAAAGATGATTTGCTTGCAGACCACGAGTATTATGCCTCAATAGAACACCTGTTTTATATCTCCTCAAATTTCTTAAATATGGATGTTTTCTTTCCTGTTCATGATGTAATCATAGATGCATTAATCCTTCACGATGATATAAAATATAAAGTGAGGCAAAAGCAGAATATCTTGAATATCTTGAAACATTCTATTGGAAGATCATATGCCCTCTTACTTGACTCGATGATTTATCATAGAGAGAAAATAGATTTCTCTGTCGAAGAACTTGAACCCTATATTGAGGAAGGGCTTGATAAGAAAATCAAAGGGGCATATGTAAGTAATTGGCTTTTTTTACTGGTTAAAGAAAGAGGACGGAATGCTGGATTTGAATTTGCCAAGAAGGCAATCTTCCAACATGATTTAAGACACATCAGCTTGTTACTAAGATATCTTGATTATCTCCCCAATGAAGAAAAACCCGTCTTTGCCAAACAGATGGTAGAGGAAGGGGTCAGGGAACCCCATTTTCTCATGAAGTATCTAAAAGTGCTACCAGAGGAAGAACGAGCTAAATTTGCCAAACAGATGGTAGGGGAAGGGGTCAAGGATGCCAATTTTCTCATGAAGTGTCTGGAAGTACTACCAGAGGAAGAACGAGCTGACTTTGCCAAACAGATGGTAGAGGAAGGGGTTAGAAGTCAAGATTTTCTTATGAAGTACCTGGAAGTACTACCAGAGGAAGAACGAGCTAAATTTGCCAAACAGATGGTAGGGGAAGGGGTCAAGGATGCCCATTTTCTCATGAAGTATCTAAAAGTGATACCAGAGGAAGAACGAGCTGACTTTGCCAAACAGATGGTAAAGGAAGGGGTTAGAGGTCAAGATTTTCTTATGAAGTACTTGGAAGTGATACCAGAGAAAGAACGAGCTGAGTTTGCCAAACAGATGGTAAAGGAAGGGGTTAGAGATGAAGACTTTCTCAGTAAATCTCTGGCTGTGTTACCAGAGGAAGAACGGGAAGATTTTGCCTGGTGGTGTTTGCAAAATCCGAATAAGGGAATTAACTTCTTGGGGAAATGTCTGTTAGTAGTCAAAAATAAAAACCCTGATATATTAAGAAAAATAGCATGGCAAAATCTTGAAAGGGCAAAAAGTCACTATTCAATTCCATTTTGGATAGCTACACTATCTTTATTTGAAGGACATAAAGAGTTTATAGATGTTTTACTGCAGGTGGAGAAAAAAATTCGTGCAAATAAAAATGCCATCTCTTTATCAGTTCACCTACTACCTTTATACAGTCGTATTGGATGTACAGAGAGAGAATCGTACTATCGGCATCGCAAGAACTTAAAAGATTATATTGACAAACATCCTATGAATCAATTCAGTCTGGTTATGGCATACTTTTATGAAAGAGAAGATATAAAAGCTCAGAATGAATTAAGGTTGGTACAAAGTAGAGAAGATGCTCATATTTCTGTTGTTTTATTAACTCAATTATACTTAGCATGGATAGATGAACGGAGAAATAAATTTGACTCTGAAGAGATTATGAAATTAGAAAGTTATTTAAAATCAGGGAAATTTAAGGGGGAGCTTCTGATTTCAGCCAACCAGCTTCTTGCACGGGTCTATGCTCAAAAAGGCGAATTTAGAAAGGCTGATGGGTTCATCAGCCAACTTCAATATAACTATAAAACCGAAGCCTTCAATTGCTATACTTTAGGTATTGTAGAGGAATTAAAACAAAATACTTCTGATGCTAAATCCTATTATTATAAGTTTTTGGCAATCCCTAATGGAAAGTTCCATCTAAATGGGCTCTATATCTCGCCTTTACTAAAAGAGATATTGAGCGAGCTAAGGATTCCATATCCATTTAAGATTGTAATTGGTCAGTGATTGGCAGGAGATGGTTAACTTTTATAAACCGCTCAAAGCGGTTATCTGATTTGCTTATTTCTTAGTTCACCCTGATAAATCAGGGTGCTGATCTCAATTGAGAACAGCACCTCAATTTATTGGGGTGGAAAGGCATTATTATAACAAAACAGAACCATTATGATGTAAATTCTAATTGTACAGGTCGAAGCAATTTATGCCTTTGTGGTGATTTCTAATTGCACAGGTTGCAAAATTTTTGAGGTCAAAGGAAAAATAATATGAATCAGCAATCCGTTATCTTTTGTTATCTATTCATCATCTGTTGTGTTACCAACATTTCTGCTCAAGACAGTTCTATGTTGGATAAATTTGTTACAATGAATGATTTACAAAAAGAGGCAACAAATATGTTGCCAAACAGACATATGATGGTCATTAACTACAACGACCTTGCCCCGGATATTGTCCTTAAAATAGAAAAATTAGACGGATGGCTGCTTGAAAGAAATGGCTCCATGAACAGGTCAATTCGTGAAAAAACAAGGCTTGCTGCTGATCTGAAACAGGCTATTGATGAGGTAGAGCAGTTTTTGTCTGAAAAGGGTATGTCCGAGATGTCAGAAATGTCCGAGATGTCAGAAAGAATTAATGTCAGGGATTATTTCGAGGCAGAACTATTTTTGAAAGAGGACGAGAAGGGAAAGAAAGACAAGGAACGGGCAGAAATCAACTATTGCCTTGGGAATATTAAATTTATCCAGATGGCATTTAAGCAGGCTGAGGTCAGTTACAAAAAAGCAAGCCAGCTTGACCCGGATGAACCCGCATATTTATACATGCTTGGAAGGATAAACAACCTGCTCGGAGATTATCGTGAAGCAATTCAATGTTTTGATCGTGTTCTGTCCATCCATTCCAAGGGTTTTCATAGAAGTCATCCATGTATTGCACAGGACTTAAATAATCTGGGAATTGCATGGGATAGCCTGTGCCAAAAAAGCTGCCTCAAAAAAGCCATTAAATACTTTGAACAAAGCCTTGATATAAACTATAACCTTGCAGAAACAGACCAGCTCAATATTGCCAATAATCTGAACAATCTGGCCATATCCTGCTTTTCCCTCGGCGAATATGAAAAAGCAATCAGCTATTATCAGCAGGCTCTTTCTGTATTTCGAGGTGTTTTAAGTGAAAATGATTCACCTATTACCTGTATCCTAAACAATATTGCCCTATCCCTGTGTTCACTTGAAAAATATGAGGATGCAAAAAAGTATTATCAGGAGGCAATGGAAATAAACATCAGGATATGGGGAAAAGATTGCCCTTCAGCAGGGCAGAGCATGAATAATCTTGGATTAACCTGCTACCTGCTGAAAGACTATTCTCAGGCAATTGAATACTATGAACAAGGATTAACCATCATGGGAAAGAGCTTTGGACAGGATCATCCATGCATGGTTCAGACAATTAATAATTTAGGGCTTGCATGGTATGGATTTAAAGAATACAGAAAGGCTATTGGATATTTTGAACAAGCATTATCCATTAATCGTAAGATTCTTGGAACAAACCATCCAGACATAGCCCTATCCCTGAAATATATTGGACTATCCTTTTGTTCACTTGGAGAGATAAAAAAAGGAGAGGAATACCTGAAGAATAGCTTAAGCATCTTTCAACGCACACTCGGACAAGATCATGTTTATACAAAAAGTACTAAGGAATTGCTGGAAAAATTGTAACTATCTACTACAATGGAACATTAATTTCTGATACTCGCTTGTTCAAGTTTTTTGTAACTATTCAGTCAATTCTGAATGAAAAAACCATGAAACGCTTGGTATCTATGCAAACTACTGAATAATGTCTGGATTTTGTAGGGGCAATTCATAAATTGCCCCTACCTCTTGATATTAAATACCTTGGAAATTACCATTTTCCCTTTAATTATAGGATACGGGATATGGGCTAAAAACTTGAACAAGCGAGTTATAGCTCTGTGAACTCTGTGTTCTCTGTGGCAAAGTTATTAATCATTCTGCCACAGAGTTCACAGAGAGCACAGAGAAATAAAAAAATATTATAATTTAGCAAGAATTTATATTACATTGTACTGCTCAAGTGGAGTATAACAAAAGAAAAAAGGGGAATTTGTGTGAATCAAAAAACCAAAACGAGAATTACTGTTTCCCCCTTTTTCCTTTTAATCTGCACATTAAGAAGTAATCTGCCAGAGTGAGTCAAAGAGGTAGTTCTTATCATCAGGGTTAAGAAAGGGGTTGTTTAATTTCTCTACGATGATTTTTTGCAGACCATCATCGATGGGCAAACCAAGTTTTATGGCTGATGAGAGGGCAGGAATCCAGAGGTCTTTTTCCTGATTCGATATTATCTCTGTTAAAATGTGGCTCACCTCTTCATCTGCTTTGCCTATCTTACCCAAGGCAATGGCTGCAAATTTACGCACCCATTCATCCTCTCCTTTATCTTTGAAGGTAGCTGTAAGGATGGGAACAGACGCTTTCTCGCCTATCTTACCCAAGGCAAAGGCTGCCCATACCCGCACATCTCTATTCTCTCCTTTATCTTCGAGGATAGAGGTAAGGGTGGGGACAGACGATTTCTCGCCTATTTCCCCCAATATCCTGGCTGCTGCTTTCCTCAATTTCGATTCTTTATTACCCAATATCTCCAATAACCTTTCAACTGACAATTCCTTGCCTTTTTTCAGAACCTTTGTTGCTTCCATACGCAGGGTAGAATAGTCAGTATTCAAGGTTAGGGAGACAATTTCATTGATTATTCTGTCGGACAGGCTCTTCTTTACACCCACATTCTCAGCCACAATCTTCCCTGCCAAAAGTAGATCCCTATGAAGTATATTCTCCAGGTCTTTCAGGCTATTTGCCAATCTCTCAACAATTCTGGTAACCTCCTTCTCTCTTCCGTCAATCAGCCCAATCCAGCCGGCAAGTAGTAGAAATACCTCCTCCCATTGAGGATTATGGCTATACCTTTCGAGATAACCATCATAATCCTCATTCATAATCAGCCCTTTGGCAGTCAAAAACTCCTCAAATGTCCTGTGCCTGAAGCCCCACCTGTCTCCACCCTTGTCGACGATTAGTTGGGTCTGGTTAGCCAAATACTTAAAGAACTTCTCTGTAGATTTCCATGCTTCATCTGCTGGGATACCCCTATCTTTCATAATTCCGACAATCTTTGACCTTATTGCATCTCCATCAACCAGACCCCCCTGCATCTCTTCATGTATCCAGAGGGCAAGTGGCGCCAAGACCTTTTCTCCCTCGCGATAGTCTATGGATGCAGCCAATAAAACACCACCAAGAGCCTTACTCCTTGCCTCAACCCAAGTCGTAAACAGGGTCTCGCACATTAGCCGATAAAGGTCAACCCTGTATCTTGGCAGGGTCTGTCCCTGAGTCTGAATGATACATATATGGGTCAGGAGAAAGGGATTTTTTGCCAATCTTCTGATAGCAGCACTCTCTTTGATTGCCTCAATAATGGATTCCTTTCTTTTTTCAGCCTCAATCTCTGCCAATCTGGTTTTCCCTTGCACACTTCTCTCAAAGGCAAGGAACCAATTCCAGCTGAACCTTCCTATTTCATCATCCTCTAATTCAGCCAGAATATACTCATCACCGATTACCCTTATTTCTTCATATCCGATGATTCGGCTGGTGATAACAAACCTGTTCTTTTCAAACCCCCTGATAAAGCCCTCAAGAAATCTGGCTGTATTTATCCTGTCCTTCTTTTCCAAAATCTCATCAAGTCCATCTAAGAGGATGAGGCATTCACCTTTTTTCAGCCTTTCTTTCAGGTGAGCAAGGTCAATATCTACACCAAGTGTCTTTATGTATCTCTGGATTACTTCTGCTGGATGTATATTGACCTCTCTTTCTTTTTCAAGGTAGAGGTTAGAGATAGGAAGAAGGAATGGAATTAACCTTTTATCCCCAAGACCGTTATCAATAATCATTTTCAGTCCTTGGGAGTAGATAAGGGCAAGCCATCTGAGGAGGGTTGTCTTTCCAGAGCCAGGGTCACCAAGAAGAATGATATGACTCTCTTTTCTGAATATCTCATCAAAGGGTAAGGGCTGAGATTCTGCATATTCAACTGTAAAAGGGATGGGTTTTGTCTCTTCCTTAGGGTTGCCATCTGAAATCCGTAGTCGTTCTTTTATCTTGACACGAATCATTCTTCCTTTCCCCTTTACCTTGAGGGGAAAGAAGGTTTGAGTCAGTTCTAATAAAGGTATCTTACTTGACTGGGGTATTCCGGAAAAAAGCAGGGTCTGACACTGTCCCTTGATTGTTTTCAGGTATTCTTGAATCCCAAGGGCAGGGTCTTTTGTATCCGGCAGGAATTTTTCAGCATCTTTCTTTGTCCGTTTTTCTTTTGGATAGATGAAGGTAATAACCTTATCCCTTTTGGTTGTTCCGCAGAGACCAAAATTTTCTTTTAGTTCATCTGACAGATTATCATAGGCATCTTCAGTGATGAGAATGGAGTTTTCCGGAGCAGCAGAATTGAGATGGCCACAAAGAGAGATAAACTGCGCATCCATCGTGCCCAATTCTTCTTTGTATATAGCCAAGCCAGAGGCTATTGAGATTCTTGCAGTAATCTCAATATCTATGCCTGTCCTAATCGTTCCAATAAAATTGATTGATTTCTTGAAAGCCTTATCATTATTATCAAAGAAAAAGGTAGTGCCTTCGCCGTGCCATTCACACCTTCTTTCACCAAGCACCCTCTCTGCGGTTCTGCGAAAGAAATTTTTTCTTCTTTCTGTCTCTTCGTTACCAACCTCATGGTAGAGATTGGTTGAACCAACCATATCGATACAGACCACAGAAAGCCAGACATTATCCCCTTCTTTTATATCTTTCCAATCTTTATCCATCTTCCCCCTTCCTTCTTGCCAGAGGAATACTCAAAATAGTCTCTTCTTCCTCTATCCTTATCTCGGGTTCGACACCAAGCTTTCTCATCTCAGAAAATATCATGCGAATGCCTAATCCTGCCTTCTGGACATACTGCAGCTTTTCCATAACATCAACAAGCAAAGGATTGCGATGCACACGGACACCCCTCTTCATCTTCTCTGCAGTAACACTATTTGGTGGTCGACCAGGGCTTACTATCTCTAATCTATCTGTAAAAAGAAATACTCTTACACTTGCTCCACTAATAGTGTAATCGCGGTGTACCAAAGCATTAACTATCCCTTCTCTCAAAGCTTTCTCCGGGACAGGCCAATCTCTTTTTTGCTTAAGTCCTTCAATGGATTCAGGCACAGAAAGGTTGGCATAGATAAGCCTGCATACATCATCTATATTGTCTGCTAAAGTACCGTTTAATATCTTCCTGTCTAATATTTCGTCAACTATACTTTTTCCTGAAAAGGCGACAAAGACAACTTCCGCAGAAGGGAAAACACGAGCAGGTTCTTTGCCAAACAAAAGGATACCACCAACTGTAGCGATCTTTCTTCCTTCCTCCTCAAATAAAATATCTGTATTGATCAAGATACGAAGTGTCTCTTCATTATCAAGTCCACTTAGCTCTATTCCTCTTGAATCCAAAAAGTAGCTGTGTAGTTTTGAATAGTCTAAGTCGTCAGGAGATGATGTCAGAAGTCCACATTCATCGTAATGGAGAAGACCTGATGCCTGATAAATCCTGCGTAGCTCCTCCCTTGTTGCTTCACGATTGGTAGAGCCTGCACGGACATAATAGGTTTTGCGATCATCTTTTTCTATGTAATATGGTTTGTCTATGCCAAGAGGAACCTTAATTATGCCTACCTTTAAGTCTTTAATCTGTACACAATAGTAATCTACTATAATAGAAGGCTTAACCCCGTTTCTGGATATCGCCATCACCCACTCTTCAGGTTTCTCTTTCTTTAAGCCACAAATATTACCCCTGTCGTCTACCCCAAGAAGGATAAATCCCCCCTGCCTATTTGCCATAGCCACAATCGTCCTGGCTATCTTCTCAGGGGTTACTTCTTCCTGCTTAAACTCCACCCCTGAGCCTTCGCCGTTTTTTATAAGTTTTTCTAAATATTCTCTATTCATCCCTACTTCCTTACTATTGACTTTTTTTTTAATTTTAATAATACCATATTTTTTCAAAAAGGGCAAGGAAATTTTATAGACAACAGTAATGGGTCAATTATCAGTGGTAATCGCAGGCTTATACCCTTGCGAAAAATAACGACCTGTGCAATTAGAATTTGCGATTAACCACCTATGTTCTTCGCGAGAATCAGATGCCCCAGCGGGGCGTAATGTCTATAGCTCTTGGCAAAAATAAATTAAAACAGCTCCCAGAGGAGCGGCATGTTCTCAGCATATGTCGCCCCTACGAGAGGACTTAAGATGTAGTGTTGGCTGGCATTTGGCTATAGACATATCGTCCCTTAGGTGACTAAAAACAAACCACAAGTCAAAATTTTATCCTAATAATCTGTAACATCTGTGCAATCTGTGGCTAAATCTTAATTGCACAGGTCGAAAAATAACACAACCCAAAAGTTGCAACTACCAATTCCTATCGATAACTGAGGAATTGCTCCCTACACTAAAAATATTCTTGACTTCAACATAATTATTTAGTATACTTTATACAGAATACAGAATACAGAATACAGAATACAGAATACAGAATACAGAATACAGAATACAGAATACAGAATACAGAATACAGAATACAGAATTCTTGACAGAGGATAATTATGACAACTACAACTATAGTTCCCAATGTCCCTTTGCTTCCGTTAAGGGATATGGTTATCTTTCCGCAGATGATAGTTCCACTCTTTGTCGGCAGAAAACGCTCTATTCAGGCATTAGAATTAGCCATGCTTGATAATCGAATGATCTTTTTGTGTTCCCAAAAAAAATCAACTGCTTCTGAGCCTAAAAAAGAGGACATCTATACTATTGGAACATGTGCAGAAATACTTCAGCTTCTGAAACTTCCTGATGGCACCCTGAAAATTCTTGTTGAGGGGCTTACCCGGGGAAGAATAAAAAAATATATAGACAAGGAGAGTTATTATTGTGTTGATGTAGAGCCAATAGTTGAGGAAAACT
>JBDRAP010000002.1:0-25219 GCA_043823615.1 bacterium | reverse complement strand
CCCACCTTACGGTTTATATTGGTAAGAGGAATGATTTGCCTTGTTTTGCAGAGCAGTTTGGCAAAGATGTAAAGATAACAACCCTGACCAGAATGTATGATGCCCTGAGAACAGGATTTGAGGCAGTAATAAGACCAATAGCAATAATCTCCCCAGACAAGACAGAGAAGTTTTTATCCACCCCCTCTTTCAAACTATGAATTTGGCAGTCAGGCAATGCCTATGGTGCTTATCTTTAAGCAAAAAGCTGTTGCCTATCTTGCCCCTATCCAGACAAAGATTAATTCTGCTAATTGACATTTGGAACCCAAATCCGGGATGGCAGGAATAAATCCGGCAATATAGCTTTAGCAGGTAGTTGTTTTTGTATATTGAGTATCACTGATAAAAATGGCAAGATATGGACAAGTGGCAAGGAAATAATCGTGATCAAAAGGAATTAAGCAGAAGGCACAGAAGTTACGGAGAAGACAGATGACAGAATTTCTTACCTTTTGTGGTATCTAACTTCTGTAATTTTCCGCGTCTCCGCGTGAGTAATCTTTACTTCGGATGGCTAAAGTGTTACCAATAATTTATGTACTTATTCCTTCTCTCAAATGGCTGAAACTCCTGTCCGCCGCCCTCAAAAAACTTCGAGAAATATTCTAAAAATTGCAGTCTGCTTGAATGTACAAACCCGCCAAGGGTATTGATAACAATATTAAAGGTATGCCCACAAACAAGGACAAGTCCTGCTAAAACATATCCAATATACGGTATCTCTGTGGTCATTTTTGCTACCCAATTGATGGTCATGGCAATTGCACTTGTAGCCAGCCCCAGGGCAAGCAATCGGGCATAAGAAAGCACATCGCCAAAATAGCCAACCACATTATACAGGCTGATAACCCCACCAAACAACTTTCCAAAGATACCCTTATTTGCTCTGCCCTGGGTCAGGACAAGGGCAATAGCGGCAATGGATGCCCCTTTACTTGCTGTTGCGGCTATCTCTGGAGATAGCTTGCCGCCAAGGATAAAGCTGTATCCCATAGGCAAAAGGAAAACAAGGAGGGTAAGCCATAATACTTGATCTAACAGGGCATCTATGAATCTTTTATCGCGGATATTAGCACAGGCTTTAATTATAATACCTGTAAATATCTGAATAATCCCAAGTCCCAGAGCCAGTTTTAGCATGTCTAAAGGGTTTTCTATTGGGTTGATGATAACTATTTTTTGAAGTAGTTGAGGTAAGACAGATACCTCAATCCCAAACCAGCCGCCAGTCAATGCTCCAATAACTATGGTCGATATTCCGCTCCAAAGAATTATTTTTACTAAGCTTGCCCCACTCCCTGTTGGCTTAAATCTTTTTAAGAGAAAAAGTGAAATAGCAGCCAATACTATCCCGTAACCTGCATCTGTAATGCAACACCCGAAGAAGATGATAAAGAATGGGGTAAGGAATGGTGTTGGGTCAAATTCATGATAATTAGGTCTGCCATAGAGTGTAGTTACAAATTCAAAAGGGGAAACGCAAGAATTATTCTCTAAGTCAATTGGTGGCTGCTCATCTTTCTTGGGAAAAAGAGTAGTAATCGATAATTCCGGTGAGATTTTTTCTAATTTCTTTCTAATACTCACTTCATCCCTTGCCCGAATCCAGCCATTAATAAAAAAGACCTGTTTGGTATGAGCAAATTTAGCCTCAATCTGCCTCTTCCGGATGTTCTCAAAGACAAGGTCATGCAAAACAAGGACTTTATCCCGTTCATCCGTAGCCAGATTAAAACAGGCCTTTTTTATTTTAATCTCTTCCTCATCTATTACAGAACATTCTATTTGTATTTGTCTTATTACCTCAGATGGTCTGTCAATAATATCCTCAAATCTGATTGACTTACACCCATGATGATTGAGAATAGCAAGTATTTGAGGGGCATCATCCCTTAACATCAGCAAAAAAAGATAAGCTGTATTACGGGTTTCGTTTATTATCTGTAACTCAAAGCCTGTTGTTGAGTTGCGTAGTTCTTCCTTAATTTGGGGCAGTAATTCTTTCTTGGCTGTAACTAATTGGTTTGTAGTCATCCTTGTGTCTTGTAAGTCCTGCAAGGCAGCATCAATATTTTGCCATGGAGACAATTCAACCAGCAAATCTTGTTTTCTGGATCTTTCCAATTGCAATCCAATCATCCTGTTTTCCAGATCAAGACACTGGGAATATATCTGGCTAATATCTGTCTTTTGTCTGATTTCTTCTGCTTCCTTAATGGACAGCGTCAACTTTTCAGGGGAAAGTAAGACTGACAGACCTTTAGCCTTACTTGAGTAATTGGCTGTGAAATTGATAATATACTCTAATTGATTCAAACTCTCTTCAAGGCTGCTTATTTGAATGCCTGAAAATGCTGAAGTTGAGATTCGGGATTCTGCCTCCTGCTTACTTCCTTCTTCCCATTTTCCATTTCTTCCTGCCTCTCCTAATTCTTCTCGGGCATCAGAGATATGGACACAACCTAAACCTATCAGGGTTTCGAGTACTTTTTCCTTTAATGGACCATATCCTGAAAGCTGAAATTTCTTCATTTGACTAATAGCCATAATTCTACTCCTAAATAGATGGTGGGTTTTCTAACCTGCCAGATATTGGACAAGGATGTTCACCGTCAGATTGTGTGAAAACATAATGGGGCAGTGAAGTGGGGGAAATTGGACACCCCCCCTCCCCCCTCTCAAGAGTTACACACCCCCTACCCCCTCTCAAGAGGGGATTTTCTGTATTCCCCTCTAATAAGAGGGGTTAGGGTGTGTAATATTCTTCGCTAAAACAGAAAAATACCTTCTGCTAAACAATTTTCCACAATTGACTGACCGATTACATGAAAACTCAATCTCACGATAATGGTCATACTGGTTCAGTACATTTTTTCCCTTTCTCCCCTGATTTTGTGGATGAGACAGAAAGCAGGCACGGGGGACTGTCTCTACGGCAAATATCATGAATCACTACAGTAAGGGCGAATGACCATTCGCCTCTACCTATCAATCTGTTGTGATATTGAGTTCAACTTCAGAGTTTTCACACAGTCTGTCATTTGTTTATATTATCGATGATATAGAAATAGTTGCCGCTAAGCAAATAACGACAACGGAATTCAAGGGTTCGAGAGGGCAAGGGAGCAATCATCCCATAATCTTTGCAGCAATAAACTCTACTGCTGCACCCATATTTTGTGTGGCATTTTCCCGAATCCCCTGAATCAGCTTTTCATTTTCTTGCTTTAAGGCAGATATGCAAGTTTCTGTCTCTGCATTCACATCTTTAACAAGTTTTTGTTTCATTTCCTGAATTTGTTTTTTAACCTCATCATGAAAGCCTTGTTTTTTTGGCTCTGCCTCAGCCAGTATTCTTTGTGCCTCTTTATGTGCTTCAGATACGAGTTGTTCGCTTTCTTGCTCCACCTGATGTACTGTTTTTAATAATTCAACCATAGACATAGTATTATACTCCTGATAGAGAAGAGATAATGTCAGACTGTGTGAAAATTCTGAAATTGGACAACAATACCACAACATTATGACTGGTTAGTTCGGTGGCAAAATCCTTGGCTTTGATGGTAAGTGTAGGCAGGAAATCTGCCAGCAGTCTGCCATCGGGAATTGGCCAGTTTCTTTTTCATCTCCTGCGTGAATATCTGCCGAACAAAGCCTGGTTGCCTTTGGAGCGGATGACGGCCAAAGCCCTTGTCATCTACGCCACGCTCGTAGATAATACCTAGTAATTTCTTCTCTGATTTTGGACAGTTTATCGCGAGTTGAGAGTCTATCTATATCCAGCATGATTCGTATTATACCATTTGCTAAATTAGATGTCAAGCAAGAAAAATCAGGAAAATTGTTATTGCAAATTTGAGTATAATGTTATATAATTGTGAATATTCAGGTGCCAGAGTGAACCAGAGTGAAGTAGATACTTGAAAATTTTGTGTGTCTATCTTTGGTGAGAGATTCATTCCTTCTTGATAAAGGAGGGTAGGGGAGTTGTATATGAAACAGGGAATAATTACAAAGGTTTCAGGTCCGCTTGTTGTAGCCAAGGATATGGTTGGAGCACGGATGGCGGATGTGGTAAGGGTTGGTAATATTGGATTGATTGGGGAGATTATTGAGATTCGGGAGCAGGATGCATCTATTCAGGTGTATGAGGAAACGGGTGGTATTGGTCCTGGTGAGCCGGTAGTAACAACCGGTGAGCCATTGAGTGTAGAGCTTGGGCCAGGGCTGCTTACCTCTATTTATGATGGTATCCAGCGGCCTTTGGATGTTATTTGGAGACTTGTTGGTGATTACATTACCAGAGGGATTGAAACTAATGCCCTAAACAGGGAAAAGAAATGGGCATTTGTTCCGATGATAAAAAACGGTACTATAGTTACAGGTGGGGATATTTTGGGATTTGTTCAGGAAACCGAGCTGATTAAACATCAAATCATGGTTCCGATGGGGCTTGATGGTGAGATTGTTGAGATTTATGCTGGAGAATTTACGATTATTGAACCTATTGCCATGATATTGACCAAGGATGGGGTAGGGGATATAACCATGATGCAAAAATGGCCTGTCAGAAAGCCAAGGCCGTATAAAGAAAAGTTGGTTCCTAATATGCCCTTGATTACCGGGCAGAGGGTGATTGATACCTTTTTCCCCATAGGTAAGGGTGGAACAGCCTGTGCCCCGGGTCCATTTGGTGCCGGCAAGACCGTTATCCAGCATCAATTAGCCAAATGGGCTGATGCTGAAATAGTTATTTTTATTGGCTGTGGGGAACGGGGCAATGAGATGACAGATGTGCTGCTGGAATTCCCGGAGCTGATTGATCCCAAATCTGGCAAACCCCTGATGGATAGAACCATATTGATATCCAATACCTCTAACATGCCGGTTACTGCCAGAGAGGCTTCGATCTATACAGGGATTACCATTGCCGAGTACTTTCGGGATATGGGCTATAGTGTGGCTTTGATGGCTGATTCTACATCCCGATGGGCAGAAGCATTGCGGGAGATGTCGGGACGCTTAGAGGAGATGCCGGGTGAAGAGGGGTATCCTGCCTATCTTGCCTCACGAATTGCCGGGTTTTATGAACGGGCAGGACGGGTTTTCTGTTGCGGGAGCAATGAAAGGGAAGGGATGCTGAGTGTTATTGGTGCTGTGTCTCCGCCGGGTGGAGACTTGAATGATCCTGTTGTGCAGTCAACCCTTAAGGTTGTCAAGGTGTTCTGGAGTCTTGAGGATTGGCTGGCATACGAGCGGCATTTTCCGGCTATAAACTGGCTGACCAGTTATTCCCTGTATCATGAAAAGATAGAGGAGTTTATGACCCGCGAAATTACCCCTGACTGGACTAAGATTCGACAGGATGCTATGAACCTGCTGCAAAGAGAGGGTGAACTCAAGGAAATTGTGCGATTGGTGGGCATGGATGCCATTTCTAATGAAGATAGGTTAATCCTTGAAACAGCCATGTCTATTCGTGAGGATTTCCTGCATCAGAATGCCTTTGATGCAGTTGATAGCTATACATCCTTTGCCAAGCAGTATCAGATGCTGTTGATTATCCTTGATTATCACAAAATAGCGTCCAGTGCCTTGAAAAAAGGGGTAAAGATTGATGTCGTCCTCAGCCTCCCATGTCGGCAGGAGATTGTTCGTATGCGAAATATCCCGGAAGACCAATTGGCAGGGTTTGAAGGGATCAGGGAGAGGATGATTGAGCAGGTAAAGGGGCTTTAGTCGATAGGAGAGAAATCATGTATACGACATTCAGGATAAAAAACTTCCGTTGTTTTGAAGAGTTAGGGCTTGAGAATATCCAGCGGGTAAATCTTGTTACAGGCTTGAATAATGTTGGGAAGACTGCCTTGCTTGAGGCGTTATTTCTCCACTGTGGGGGAGCAAATCCTGAACTTGCAAATCGTCTCAATATCTTTCGGGGATACAGTGGTGGAAATAGTTTTAAGGCATCACAGGCTGCAAATCTTCTTTGGGCAAATCTCTTTTTTGGGTCAGATGTTTCCAAAGGTGTGGAAATGGAAGGTATTGATGATAAAGGGGAAAAGAGATCGCTTCGTCTCAGGGTGCTGCCGCAGAGGTTTACCTCCTTGAAAATAATTGAGGCTCAAGACACACCAGATATTATAAGTCGTGAATCAGCAGATTATGGTGGACTTGAATATGAATGTGAGGATAAGGAAGGGATTAAAAGCTATCGAGCACTCATCAATTCTCAAGGAATTTCCGTTAATCCTTCTCCTCCCACTCAATTGTTTCCTGAATATTTTTTGACTGCACGCAGATATATTCCGCCTTCAGAGGAAGCTGATTTATTTAGCAACATGGAAATCAAAAAACAGCAAGATTTGCTTATTGAGCCTCTCAAGCTCATTGAGCCAAATCTTCAACGAATAGCTCTGATAATAAGGGGTGGACAACCAATGCTGCATGGAGATATTGGTAGCAGCGAGCTGATACCCCTGTCTCTTATGGGGGATGGGATGGTTCGAATTTGCAGCATTATTTTGGCAATTGCCAATGCACCTAATGGTATGGTACTTATAGATGAGGTGGAAAATGGACTTTATCATTCAGTGTTGAAAAAACTCTGGATAGCGATTGGAGATATTGCGAGGCGATTTAATACGCAGATATTTGCCACAACCCATAGCTATGAATGTATTGCTGCTGCACACAAGGCTTTTTCTGAGAGTTCTTCCTATGATTTTGCCCTCTATCGGTTAGAAATGATTAAGGAAAAGATTAAGGTTATTGCTTATGACCAGGAGGGATTAGAATTCACCATAGAGAGTGAATGGGAGGTTCGTTAGATGGGTAAGGAAGTGATAATGGAAGAAATGGAGGGAAAGAAATTATTAATAGTCGAAGGTGTAGAGGATGAGAGATTTTTTTCTGTGTTGTTAAAATGCTTGCAGATTGCAGATATCAAGATATTGCCTGTCGGGGGGAAATTTCGAATCCATGACAATTTACGCCACCTTGCATTACATTGTGATTTCTCTAAGGTTATTTCTCTCGGAATAATAAGGGATGCAGATGATAATCCGTCAGGTGCTTTTGACAGTGTTTGCACAGCACTTGAGAAAGCAAAGCTCCCTGTTCCTCAAGCCCCATTAATTATTACAGAGGGTGATTTGAGGGTAGGGGTGATGATACTGCCGGGGAAGGATTGTTCCGGTGCGTTAGAAGACCTTTGCCTTGAGTCAGTTAAGACAGACGCAGTCATCCCTTGCGTTAATGGATATTTTGAATGTCTTGCTGAAAAGGGGATTCATGTGCCTACAGATGTAGCTTCTTCGGCTAATGTTGCTATTTCTAAGGCAAAGGCTCGTGTCTTCCTTGCTTCAAGAAAGGATCCTGAGAAGAGATTGGGTGAGGCAGCAGAGGCAGGTTATTGGGATTTAGACAGCGGCGTGTTTGATGCTATAAAACAATTCTTGCAAGCATTGTGAGCTTAAGTTTGGAGAGTAAATTATGATCAAAGAATATCTAACAATTGAAGAGGTTGCCGGGCCATTGGTTCTGGTGGGCGAGGTTGAGGGTGTTAAGTATGAGGAATTAGTGGAGCTTGAGATGCCCGGTGGCGAGGTGCGAAGGGGTAGGGTGCTGGAATGTCGGGGTGATAAGGCATTGGTTCAGCTGTTTGAGAGTGCCACAGGGATTAATATTCAACAAACCCGTGTCAGGTTCCTGGGCAAGGGGCTTGAGATTGGTGTATCCATGGATATGCTGGGACGAATATTTGATGGGCTTGGTCACCCTATTGACAAGGGACCAAATATCATCCCTGAAAAGCGGCTGAATATTGCCGGTAATCCGATTAATCCGTATGCACGGGATTATCCTCTGGAGTTTATTCAGACAGGCATCTCATCCATAGATGGCTTGAATACCCTTGTTCGCGGGCAAAAGCTGCCTATCTTTTCCGGGTTTGGGCTGCCACATATTGAGCTTGCAGCTCAGATTGCCAGACAGGCAACGGTACTTAAGAAGACAGGATGCAGAGTGCAAAATGCAGAAGACAGAGTACAGAATACAGAAGACAGGATGCAGAGTACAGGATGCAGAACACAGGATGCAGAATTCAAACCTCGAAATTCAAATCTTGAGACTCAAATCTCCAACTCAGAATCTTCAAGTGAAAAATTTGCTGTTGTGTTTGGAGCCATGGGTATTACCTTTGAGGATGCAGACTACTTTATCTCTGACTTTAAGCGGACAGGTGCCATAGAACGGGCAGTGTTGTTTATGAACTTAGCTGATGACCCGGCCATAGAGCGGATTGCTACACCAAGGGTAGCCTTGACAGCAGCCGAGTATCTTGCCTTTGAACAAGGGATGCATGTCTTGGTTATCCTTATTGATATGACCAATTATTGTGAGGCACTTCGTGAGATATCTGCGGCAAGAAAAGAGGTGCCGGGAAGAAGGGGCTATCCGGGTTATCTTTATACAGATTTGTCTACCCTGTATGAGCGGGCAGGACGCATCAAGGGTAAGAATGGGTCAATTACCCTTATCCCGGTGCTTTCCATGCCTGAGGATGACAAAACCCATCCTATTCCTGACCTGACAGGCTATATCACCGAGGGACAGATAATACTGGATCGCAACCTGTACCGTAAGGGGTGCTATCCATCGATTAATGTCCTGCCCTCACTCTCACGATTGCGGGATAAGGGGATAGGTGAGGGAAAGACGAGGGAGGATCATGCCGGATTGGCAAATCAGTTGTTTGCTGCTTATGCCCGTGGTAAACAAGCAGAGGAATTAAAGGTTATCCTTGGGGAGGCAGCCCTGTCAGATGCGGATAAGGCGTTTTTAAGGTTTTCCACAGGGTTTGAGAATAGGTTTGTTGCTCAGGGAATAAATGAAAACAGGACAATTATCGAAACACTTACTATTGGCTGGGAGCTGCTGCGGGAACTGCCGAGGACAGAGTTGAAACGGGTAAAGGATGAGTATATTGATAAGTATATGGGTATGAAGAAGGGAGAGGGTTAGAGAGATTATCACGCTAAGACATACACGCAGTGGAGGAGATTTGAGAATGCGGTTAAGAGGGCGATAACTTCTTGCAAACAATCAGGGAATGAGCCTAAAAACCATTTTGCCGGCGCCGGCAAAATGGTCAAAGATAGAAAGGGTATGGTGTGAGGATGAAAGGATTAAAAGAGATATTTGATTGTCTTGGCATGAACAATCAAAACGGTTTATATGTAATTGCCGAAAACAAATGGCAAGAACTTTTACCTGATCGAACAAAATGGTTGATTGAGGAAAAGTTAAAACCTATTGCTTTTTTCTGTATCGAAAAAAAACCAATAGTCCTGTTTTATGATTCTCCTGAAGATAGGGAAACTATATTTAAGGCTATATGGAACTTCAATGAATCATCGATAGTTATTATTAATGAACCAAATACGGTAGATATTTTCAATGGACTTTCATATATAAAAGAAAAAAAAGCTCTTGAAAAATTGGAAGATGGATCTAATCTGAATTTATTTTCTTATTTTGAATTAGTAACAGGTAAAACATGGGAAAAATATGAAAAAAATTTCGAATATCAAAAAAGGGTTGATTATAGTTTGCTGGAAAATATAAAATCTGCGAGAGATGTGCTTACAGAAAAATATAAAATTGAGAGTTGGTTGGCTAACGCTCTTATTGGAAAATGTATATTTATCCGTTATTTGATAGATCGTAAAGTGAAAATTAAATTTGATGGTGAGTTACGAGAATGGACAGGTGATGAATTCTGCAAACTCTTAAAGGATAAAAAACAGACCATAAATTTTTTAAGGTACTTAAAAGATCATTTTAACGGAGATGCATTCATTGTTGATGATGACCACTTGAATAATGTTTCACAAGAAGCTTTTGATGTTTTAAGCCAGCTTATGCAGGGAGCAGAAATGGCAAGTGGTCAGCGATCTTTATTTAACATCTATGATTTCTCAATAATTCCGGTTGAATTTATAAGCAATGTATACGAGCATTTTATTGGAAGCGAAAATCAGAAAAAAAAAGGTGCGTATTATACGCCTCTGTTTTTAGTTAATTACATAATCTCTGAAACCATTGAAAAATATTTTGCAACGAATCCAAAAGAATATAATTGTAAAATACTTGATCCTGCCTGTGGATCAGGGGTTTTCTTGGTCGAAGGATTACGAAGAATGATAGAGCAATATCAGAAGATAAATAATATTTCGGCAAAAAAAGATACATTAAAGAAAATAGCAGAAGATAATATTTTTGGAATTGATCAAGATGATAACGCAATAAATGTCGCTATATTTTCAGTATATCTTGCCTTGCTTGATTACTTAAAAGACCCAAAAGAGATAGAAAATTTTGAATTCCCAAAACTTAAAACAAACAAGAATTTTTTCACTAATGATTTTTTTGATCAAAAGGCTGATTTTAATGACCAATTTAAGGAAATCAAATTTGATTTTATTCTTGGCAATCCCCCTTGGAAGCGTGGAGGAGATAAAAAAGATTTATTTATGGAATATATCGGAGAGAGAAAGAAAAAAGAGTTTATCAAGGGATCCAAAGCATCTCAGATAGACATAGGTAATAAAGAAATCGCACAGGCTTTTTTACTTAGAACAAGTGACTTTTCTACTGCACAAACCAAATGTGCCTTAATTGTAACCAGTAAAACTTTGTATAATTTGAAAGCTAAAAAGTTTAGAAAATATTTTTTGCATAATTATTTTATTGACAGGGTTTTTGAATTGGCTCCTGTAGGTGAGGAAGTGTTCCGGTCTGCAAATACTCCAGCAGCAGTTTTATTCTATAGATATTCTCGTGGTAATAAAACAGATCAAAATGTTATTGAATATATTGTAATTAAACCAAATCGTTTTTTTTCATTGTTTAAGGTTCTTACAATTCAAAAAAATGATTACAAGCAAGTAGTTCAGTCTCGCTTAAAAGAATATGACTGGTTATGGAAAGTTTTGGTTTATGGAAGTTATCTGGATTTTAATTTTATTAAAAGATTGAAAAGTGATTATAGTTCAATTGATGAAAAAATTAAAAATGATAAGTTGTTATATGGGCAAGGGATTATTATCGGTGATAAAGATAAGATATATAATACGAAACATTTAATTGGGAAACCCTTGATTGATCATAAAAAAGATATAGAGCAATTTAGTGTAAGTGCCTCATTAAAATGGGTAGAAGAAAAAGTAACGAGAGAAAGGAAAAAAGAATTATTTGAAGCTCCAATTCTTTTAATAAAACATGGCTTAAAAAGACTCAAGGCAATAACGGCTATTTTATATTCAGATGCGTTATATCAACATTCATTAACTGGAATAAAAGGGAATCTCACGATTTTAAGGACATTGTGTGGTTTGTTAAATTCAGATTTATTTGCGTATTATATGATAAATGATTCCAGTGCGGGGATAGATAGGGGTAGAGCACATGATGAAGAAAAATTAGGATTTCCATACATAACCAATTTAAATATAGCTAATTGTGTAGAAGAGATTGAAGAGATTGAAGAAATCAGCAAGGAATTATTGCAAGTCAATCCAATAGATCCAAAAGCTCAAACATTAAATCAAGAAAAACTTCAATTAATTGATAATATGAATGATAAAATATTAAAAAGCTTTGATTTAAACGAACAGGAACTATCTCTTGTCGATTACGCTATTACAATTACTATACCATTAATTATGAAACACAAAGGATGTGAAAAAGAGTTATTTTCTCCATTAAAGTTAAAGGATCCTTTTCTGGAAAATTACGCAGAAGTGTTTTTAAGTCGTTTCAAAAATTCTTTTGGAGGAAACAAGAAAACATTTACCGTTCAAATACTGCACAATAATTACATAATAGGAATGTTTTTCAGAGTAACTGATGTAATAGAAGAAATAGAGCCTATTTCATGGGAAAATAAACCAGATAAAGACATTCTGTCAAAATTATCTTCTCTTGGTTGCCACAAAATTACTGAAGAGCTTTTTATTCAAAAAGATATTCGTGGTTTTGAAAAAAATGGATTTTATGTAATTAAACCAAATGAGAAGAAATTATGGCATAAAGCAATAGCGTATCTTGATGTAGAGGAATTCGCAGATGCAATATTGCGAGCAGGTAGAGAGGTTGGGAATGCATAACGGAAATGACGCCTCTCCTTTTATTTATTCATTAGAAATGTATGAAAAAGAATTTGAGAATATTCTTATAGGGATTACAGCTTGCTATCAGATGATGATAGAGGATAATGTTTTATTGCCAAACAATGAAAACAAGATAAGAGATATTTTAAGAAAAGATTATTTGAATAAAAAGCAAATTAGAGACTGTATTGGATTTACCGGAAAATACAATTTTGACAGAGAAGTGCCTGAAGATAATGACAGGGGAAGGGTTGACATAAAAATAATCACACAAAATACATTGGAAGAGCCGGAAGCATATTACATCATTGAATGTAAAAGATTGGATAGTCAAAAACTCCTGAGAACAAAATATATCGAAGACGGGATAAAAAGATTTGTTGAAGAAAAATATTCTGCCTGTCATGGTATAAACGGCATGATTGGCTTTGTGGTCAAGCAAATGGATATCTGTGCTAACATTGCAAATATCAACAATTTATTAGAAAATAATTTTGCAAAGGTGAATACTGAAACTGTTTTGACTTCTCTTAATTTTATTGAAAATTTTAAATATCAGTACTACTCAATTCACAAAGATATTAAAGATAAAAGAATTAAGCTATATCACCTTATGTTTGATTTTTCCGGGAATATGGAGGGGCAATGAAACTCCATTTTGACTCAAGACCAGCAATATCAATATGATGCCATAAACTCCATTGTTGGCATATTTGAAGGTCAGCTGTTAAATCAGGGTGATTTTGATTTTCTGGTTCAGCATACCAGTCAGAGTCATTTTCTAAATGAGACTTGCAATGCTTACAAAAAAATTTAGTGTCTTTGTGCTGAAAGGATTTTTCAAATGAAACTTAAGGTAAATCCAAATCGAATGGAATTAATGCGGTTAAAGAAACGGCTTGGGCTTGTTCGTCGGGGGCATAAGCTCCTGAAGGATAAGCAGGAAGACCTGATGCGAAGATTTTGGTCCATGATAAAAGAGACTCAAGGCTTAAGGGCAGTGGTTGAAGAAAGGCTTATGCAAGTATATAATGCATTCCTCTCAGCCCGAATGGAGGCATCTGTTGAGGTTGTGGATGATGCCCTCTGGAGGGCAAAGAGGCAGGTAGAGATAACAGTAAGCCAGATAAATATCCTGAATCTTCGGCTTCCACAATTTCAATTTGAGTGGGATACCTGTAAGCCGTGTCCGGTAAATTGGCATACATCCGGTGACATGGATGTTTCCTTAAATATTCTTAAGGAAATAATGCCACAGCTTATTGATCTGGCAAGTAAGGAAAAATGTATCCAGCTTGTTTCAGAGGAGTTGGAATCAACCAGACGCAGGGTAAATGCCTTAGAACATGTATTGATTCCATGTATTTGCGAGGCGATATCTTCTATTGAACAAAAATTAGACGAGGTAGAACGCTCTAATTTAGCCAGATTGATGAAGGTAAAAGATATTGTGAGAAAATAGAGCGAAATAAAAAAGGGAGTAAATTATTATGTCCAGAGAGATAAAGATTGAACACATATGTCGGGTTGAGGGACATGGCGGGGTAACCATTGACTTGGCAAAGGATATTGTTAAGCTTGAGATATTTGAAGGCTCAAGGTTTTTTGAGCTTTTGGTTGTTGGTAAAGCATACGATGAGATACCACCAATTGTTTGCCGAATATGTGCCATTTGTAGTGTTTCACATATGATAACATCATTGATGGCAATTGAAAATGCCTTTGGAATATCAATATCAAAGCAAACAATGCTTTTGCGGGAACTGATTCATTGCGGCGGAATGATAGAAAGCCATGGGCTGCACCTATTTTGTCTGTCCGCACCAGATTATCTTGATTGCAACTCAATTATTGATATAGCGAAAAAAAAACCTGAGCTGGCAAATATTGGGCTTAGGCTGAAGAAATTGGGCAACAGGATTCAGGAGATTATTGGTGGAGGAAGGCCTATCCATCCAATAAATTTGTGTATTGGTGGCTTTGGGAAGATTCCCGAAAAGCATGAGTTGCTTGCCGTAAAGGGGGGAGTTGGAGACAGCTGTGAATGATGGGTTTGAGGCTGTCAGATTTTTTTCCAACATAGATACCTTTCCTGTAGACGAGCCTCAATACCTTTCGGCATTAAAACCTGTTGGCAATAAATTTAGTTTCTATGGAAAAAATATATGTATCTCCAATGAAACTGAGACTAAAGAATTTGAAATAAAGGATTATAGAAAGGTATGCCAAGAGGTTGTAATTGAACATTCCATGGCAAAGCATAGCCTTTATAATAACAAGCCGTTTATGGTAGGTGCTCTGGCAAGGGTGATGATGTTTGGTGATATGCTTTATGGTAAGTCTAAAGAAGCCATGGAGATGAGTAGGATTACAAAAAATCCCCTCCATAACAATCTGGCACAGGCAATAGAATTGGTGTATGCCAGCCAAAGGTGTCTGGAGATTATCGATGAGCTTCTTGATACCCGGATGGAGAACGAAACATTACCCAATTTCCAGCCATCTCCTGCCAAATCTACAGGGACAGCTGCCTTAGAGGTACCGAGGGGTACGCTATACCATCATTATGAATTTGATGAAAGTGGAAAAAATATCAAGACAGATATTATCACCCCTACAGCCATTAACATATCCAACATGGAAAGGGATGTGAGAAGAATAGTAGAATCGTATAAACAGAATGCCAGCTCTGTTGATGATACTACCTCTACTGAGGTAATTACCTCGAAAATAGGCATGTTGCTGCGAGCTTATGACCCTTGTATTTCATGCTCTGTACATTAAGGATTTGACCTAATCACACATTACTCAAGGAGTGACCATGCAACAATCTACAGATATCTCAGGATACAAAGAAAAACAGAATAATATCAGGGAATTAAAGATTACACCGAGCTTAGAGGTGGTGGAAAATGAGTATGAGGGTGAAGATTATCTTGTAGAGCTTAAAACAAATGAATTTACTACGGTTTGTCCAAAGACAGGCTTGCCAGACTTTGCTATTGTAACCATCCGGTACAAGCCTGCTCCCTACCTTGTCGAACAAAAATCCCTGAAATTATACCTTACCGGATATAGAAGTATTGGTATATTTCAGGAGCATGTTACCAACAAAATACTGGAAGATTTTATCGCCTGTGTAAAACCAAAATGGGCAAAAATTGAAACAGTCTGGAATGCCCGGGGTGGGATTGATGTTAAAGTGGAAAGAGAGTATGGAGATAGTCAGGAAGTCTGATAGTCTTGTAGTCTGATAGTCAGGAAGTCAGAGAATCCAAGCTGTCAGACTCCAAGTCCTATCATTCTGGAAAGTCTTTGAGCAATCTCTTCAGTAACACCTGGTTGATTATAAACTCCTGTTTTTAGCCGAATAGCTGCCTGAGCTACCAATTCTATCCTTGTATCCGGAGTGGTATTTGATATTTTTTTTGCCATTTCCCCAGCATAAAGCCGAAGCTGATGTGCTTCTTTTGCATGAGAAGATATTTCAAGTTTATCTTTAGGAATTGCCTTATGTTCTGTTCGTGCTATAATAGTATTCTTCTCTATTTTTTGTATGTCCGGGGTACTGGAAATAGGGTTAATGATCATCGTTCTCGCCTCCTTATAATTCTCCCTCATCTTCTTTATCGGCAAAATTGTTAAAAAACTTTAGTGCAATCTTAAAATATATTCAAAGATTTTATAGAGTAAAAATTAAATGCTTATATTTTAAGCAGTTAATCTGTTTTATTCGTGCAATCTGTGTGCTATTTGTGATATTTGTGTCTTGTCATTCCCTGCCAACAAACACATACGAGACCCAACCCACTGTTCCATTCTCAAGTTGAACACGATAATACCACATCTTTGAATCATCTATTACTTGTAGTCGCATTCCTTTGTTAAGGGTAGTGGTAGCTTGATAGGTAACCCCTGGTCCGGACCAGAGGGTAACATTATCGCTTAGCACGATAGCAATATACTTATACTCCAGAAGCTTTTTAACCTCTTTGGGTGCACTTGGTTCAGGCTTTTTAACCACTTCTTCCCTTGCTGACGGTTTCTCCAGCACTGGTTTTTTAACCACTTCTTCCTTCTCTGCTGGTTTTTCCTTTTCTGTTGGCATCTTTTCAGGTTTTGCAACTTCTTTAACCACGGGTGGAATCTCTTCCTCCTCACCTTCCATTTTCACAGGCTTTGGTGTAAACCTCATCTGGAGGGAGACCATATGGGTAAGACCAAAATCACCCTGAGGCACAAGGCTATAATCTGCAGAATAGTTTGGCGATGGAATCAGTCCGAATCCACAGGAAAACCCCTTCAAAATATTATTTTTATGCAGGTATAGTTTATCATTTGCAGCCTTTTCGTTACAATATCCTACCCTTATGGCAAACCATTCATTTAAGTAAGACTCAAATCCAAGCGATACAAGGTTTGCCTCATCTATCCATGTAGCTGTTTCTATTATTCCTATTGACTTTTTACCATTAATCGTTCCTTTAACTGAGGCACCAAATCTATAGCCAATGGGCAGTTCTGCCCTTTTTTCCACAAATTTTGAGCCTATCCCAAGATTCTGAACTGCCATTCCTAATCTCAAAAAACCAAGCTGGTATAAAATCCCTGAATCTACTGCTAAAGAAAAGGCTTTTTTATTAGCGATTTTCTCTTGAATGAGCTTTAGATTGCTGCCAAAGGATACTCCCTTGGATAGTAATTTTGCATAGGAGGCAATGAGCATGGTATCCTGTGCGCCAAAGGTATTGCCTGTTTCCATATAAGTACCGTTTCCATCAATCTTAGTTTCCTTCATCCTGTCTACATCCATTTGAGCTACAGAACAGGCATAAGCCACCTTTTCATCAGGGGAATGGACATAACTTATAAACCCTGAGCCTATTCCGGGCAGCCAGTTATTCTGCATCATGGCTATCTCATAGCCTTTTACTTGGGTAAGTCCAGCTGGATTCCAGTAAACAGCAGCTGCATCATCCGCAAGGCTGGAGTATGCCCCACCTAATGCCATTGCCCTAGGGCTAATCCCTATCTTCAAAAATTGTGCCCCGGTAACACCCCGTTTAACTGTAGCATTATTATCTGTTCCTTGAGCATCTACGGTTAAACATGGGAATATTATAGTTGTTAATATTATTAGAATCAAGTATCTCATAATTTCACCCTATTCCTTGTCTCTGACCAGTCTGACAGGTCTGACCAGTCAGACTGGTCAGAGACTATCCTACCTTATCACGGCAAACCGTCCAATCCTTTTCCCACCGTTACATGTAGTAATGCACAGATAAACCCCTGAGTTTACCTCAACCCCGCTCTCGTTTTTCATGTCCCATTGCACAAACTTATCATCCGGGGCTACATTCTCCCTAATCCTTATCAGATTGCCTGAAACATCGTATATCCTGATTGTTACATTGCTACTAAACTCGCCAAACCTTACCCATGGACCATCCTTATATACGCTATCCCATTCCTGTACCTTTATTGGATTGGGATAGATGAGCAGCTCATCAGAATCAGAGATGCTTTTTGCCTGAATAGTAATGGTGAAGGCAGCCTCTTGCCCATTAATTGCAGCCTTAACCATATATATCCCTAGTGTTATGTCAGGGGCAAATGTAATTGTAACTGTTGCTAAGCCTGTCCTTGAGTCAATGGTTGTGGATGTGGCAGAAATCGATGCCATTGTAGGCAAGGGATCAATCAAGCTCCATTCCACTGTACCCAAACATGGATTGCCAAATTCATCCCTCAGGGATACCTCAAGAATAACATTTTCACCAATCTTGCAGGTTTTTATGGGATTCTGGGGGGAAAGGGTTGGAGTGCCATGATTTATGCGAACACTAAATGATTTGAGCAGGATAGCCCCAAACCTGGCAATTATTGTATATGTCCCGGCAATTTGACCAATCTTGCATGAAAATTCAGCCTTACCACTTGAGATAGTGGTTGTATTTGTTGCTGTGGTGATTGTTCCACGGGTTACAGTCCAGTTTACATTTCCGTCCTGAACAATATTGCCGTATGTATCATAAAGTCTGAAAGTAAATGTCATTGTGCCACCCGCTACGGCTGTGCCGGTAAATGTGCCCGAGCTTGTGCTTGTGGCAGGGTTGCCTGATTTGACATTAATTGTAAATGTAGCTGCATGACCATCAATCTGTGCCCTTACCATGTAATCTCCTGTCTTTGTCCCGAGATGCAAGGTAACACTTGATGTGCCTGTCTGAGGATTAATGGTTGTTATCGTTGCATTCAGGAAGGCTGTAGCTGGCATCTGTATCAGGCTCCATGTAGCCGTGCCGGGAGCCGCATTGTAAAACTCATCCCTCAAGGTTATCTCCAGATTCACATCTTCACTTACAATTCCAGATATATTGGCGAGGTTTTGGGATATGGTTGGTGTACCGTGTGTGGCTGTAATGGTAAAGGTAGCCTTTTTCTCTTCATGTGAGGCAGTTATCTCATGTTTACCGGTACGAGTCCCAAGGGTGAACACAAGGGTCGCTGTACCGTTTATGGTTTGTGTGGTGGTGGTTGCCAGCCCCTGTGACTGCCAATCAACAGCTGCTGTTACAGGATTGCCATACGAATCATACAACCCAATTGTCAGTGGCAGGGTAGTGCCTACCTTGGCAGTTGCAGGTGAATATCCATACAGCATTGTTTCTACTGCACCAGATTCAGCTGTAATCGTAAATGTAGCGGTTAATGTCCCAGACTGTGCCTTAACAATATATACGCCTGTCTTTGTCCCAATGGTCAGGGTAATACTTGCTGATCCTGTCTGGGGGGCAATGATTGTAGATGTGGCAGAAATTGATGCTGTTGCAGGCAAGGAATCTAATAAGCTCCATGAGACCGTACCTAAGCATGGATTGCCAAATTTATCCCTCAAGGATACCTCAAGTGGTATACCGCTACATACGGTTTGTGAGCCAGCCGTAAAATTCTGGGATAATAAGGGTGTATCTGGTGTGGCTGTAATGGTAAATGTAGCGGTTCTCCCTTCATGTGAGGCAGTTATTTCATATCCACCAGTACGAGTCCCAAGGGTGAACACAAGGGTCGCTGTACCGTTTATGGTTTGTGTGGTGGTTGCCAGCTCATGTGATTGCCAATCAACAGCTGCTGTTACAGGATTGCCATACGAATCGTACAACCCAACTGTCAACGACAAGGGAGTATTTACTTGAGCAGTTGTAGGCAAATATCCAGTTAGCATTGTTACTACTGCACCCGGTTCAGCTGTAATTGCAAATATAGCGGTTAATGTTCCAACTTGTGCTTTAACAATATACACGCCGGTCTTTGTCCCAAGTGTCAGAATAATACCTGATGAGCCTTGAGGGTTAATGGTTGTGGATGTGGCAGAAAGCGATGCTGTTGCAGGCAAGGGATCAATCAAGCCCCATTCCACTGCACTCAAGCATGGATTGCCAAATCTGTCTCTCAAGGCTACTTCAATAATCACCTCATTTTTAACCGTCCGTGAGTCAGTTGCAAAATTCTGCGATAATAAGGGTGTATCTGGTGTAGCTGTAATGGTAAAGGTAGCAATTAATGTCCCAAATTGTGCTTTAACAGTGTACACGCCGGTCTTTGTTCCAAGAGTAAGGCTTGTTGTGGCTATGCCCTGATTATTGGTGGTGCTTGTTGATGGACTGACAACAATTCCTGAGGGTGATTGCAATATCTGCCATTGGATAATCTTGTTTGGGAATGGATTGCCTGAATCATCCTTAATGATTGCCTTAAGAATTACCTTGCTGCTAACGGTTGCAATTGAAGGATAACTGTCAGTTGCGAGGGTAGGGGATCCAACAATAGTTGTTGCGGTAAAGGTTGCTGAAAGATCAGGAAACCCCTCAGGATATACCTTGACGCTGTATGTGCCTGTTTTGGTGCCAATGGTCAGGGTATTGCTTGCCATTCCCAACTGATCTGTGTCCACCGTTGTGGCAGAAAGTGTGGCATTGGATGGATTTGAGATTAATTCGCAAACTATCTTTTGCCCCCCAATCCTATTTCCATATTCATCGCTTAACCTCATACCAAATGTCCATGTATCACCAGATGAGCCGTTGTAATTTGTTGCAGTTGTAGGCTGCAAGCTATGCGGTTGTGTCGGTAAAACAGTAAATGTTGTTGCTGCTGTCTTGCCATTTTGAGTCGTAATATTTAACACTGCCTGTAATTGTGCCAAGGTAAATGAAACTGTACCTGTCCATGTCCCGCTATCCTGCCACGAAAATCCATTGCCTATCCCGCCATTAATCGCACATCCTGCTGGTGTAATTGTGCCAAGAGAGCCACTAAAGGTAATGGTAGCTGTGGCTGGATTATTGTAACGGTCTTTTGCTATAACACTTATCGTACAGGGTATACCTGCTGTAAATGTAGCCTGAGTAATAACGCTTATTGTATCTGGGGCAGTGGGGATGGTGAGGATAATTGCGTTACTTGTGCCAGATACACTATTGTCTGATGCCAAAAACACATTCGCAAGTATTGCCTTGCTGCCAGATAGGGGATTGGGCTGATACGCACCTGCTATCTGTCCATTGGCACCTGTTTGGATGGTGATTGTGCCGGGGGAGGTGCTGCTTATGTCATTAACTGTAAATGTGCCAAAGCTATCAGATTGAAATATCACACAAGCAGATGTACCCAAAGTTACCGGATTGTTGTATACATCCTTTAATTTAGCCTCAATTGTCAGGCTGGCACCAGCTTGTACAGCGGTATTGGTTGCCGGAGAGGTAATCTCAAAATGGTGTGGACTACCAGCGATAACATTAAATGGTGTGCTTGTGCCTACCACCTTGTTTCCATTAATCAAGGCATAGACATGGCCAACTCCAAGATTATTTCGTAAACCTTGAGGCCAGGAAAATTCCACAGGTGTATTAATAGCACATGTGCCGAGGCTTGTGTTATTAGTACCAACTGTTACTCTCAGGCTTGGTGTTCCTGATACACTGCCAGGAAAGGTGTTGTTATTTATGTCCTTAGGAATCAGGGTAATGGACATGCTTCCATCAATGGCTACTAACATGCTTCCCATAGAAATATCAAAGTGATGGAATGTGCCGGAAGTAATTGTAATACTAATAGTTGCAGTCAATGTGCCGGCAGCCCCCATGGTGCTAACTACTACAGTACTTGTACCAGCAGCAGTGCCTGCGGTAAAAATAACCGTGTTGCTTGTTGAAGTACCCAGCGTACCAATCATCCCTTCAGTCTGCCAGTTGCAATTTTCTACAGTGGCAACATTTCCGTAGCTATCCCTTCCTAAAACAACAAAGCCTGTCGAGCTTCCGACAGGCAGGTTAGCTGTTGTAGTATTTGTGTTTGTGTCTGAAAAAAAAAGTGCTTGAGGCTTACCGGGCTTGATGATAATAGTCTTTGTGCCAGTAACACCATCACCCTGAAGGGTGCTGTTGGGGTCTTTGTTGGCTGTAACCCCTAAGGTTAGGGTGCCTGTGTTTGTTCCTGCTTTAATAGTAACGGTTTTGCTGTATGTGCCACTGATAATTGTGCCTGTTCCATCAACAATACTCCAAGTATAGGCAACATCGCTATCCCCTATCTCTATACCCAATTCATTAAAGGCTTGAGCCGTAAAGGTTGCTGACTCTTCTATGCCGATACTGTCAGTACCTGTAATAGTTACTGTGTCCAAGGTGCCAATGGATACGGTAAAGGTGGAAAGTTGCGGAGAAATGACGGTGATATCAGATGCATCAACCACACTTTCAGAACCTGCAGCCAGCATACTTTGACTATCTATGGCGTAAAAATAATAGCTATGTTCGCCAAGACTGAATGTTCCCTTGTATTCATATATCCCTTTGGTGGTAGTTGATGTCATAGGCAATGAAAATGAAGCTGTTCCTTTATCTACTACTAATGCTATATTATTAGCAATGTCTCCATCTTCTGGATCCATATATTTTATGCGGAAGGTAAATCTTGTGCTTGCTGTACCAATATTTGGCTTCACACCATCATCTGTATAACCTGTTTCGCCTGTCCATGTCAGGATGGGGGGGATGTTTACTACATAGGTGTTAATATCTATTGGTAAAGGAGGAATTGTATCACCGAAAAGTACCACTTTAATAGTACCAGCAACAGTACCATCCGGAGATGGATGTGTCCCTTGGTATTGATAGATAGCCCCGCTTGCAGATGTGCCTGATACTAAATCCATCTGATGGGTATCTTGGCGGATTTCCCAAGATATTTCTGGATATCCTGCAATTGGTGGTTTCTCCTCCACATCTACATACTTGATTCTGTAAGTAAATGTACTTCCATAGCTGGCAATATCAGGCTCAACCCCATCATCCTCATAGCCCGGCTCACCTGTCCAGTCAAGAAAGGCAGATACTCCAGCACCATTAGGATAAATCTCAGGTCCCTCTCCGACTATGTTCTCCGTTTCTGTAATCTTAAAACTATATGTGCGTTTGGAATCAGCGACAGAAAAAGTATGCGTAGCATAATATACCTTGCCGTTAATCGATATACCCTCTGCTCCAGTCATGGTGCAGGTAGATTCATTTCCTGTTGAATCTACAATGGACAGTATCGGATACCCCGGAGATAGTATGCCAAAGCATTTCACCTTGTAGGTAAACACCGTATTTGTCCCGCCACTATCTGGATAAAGCCCATCTGTCGCATAATTTCCACTTCCAAGCCAGTCAAGTATTTGTTCAGATGCTACGCTTGGACCAGGTTTCTTAGTTTCTGGAAATTGAGTTACCTCCAATAATCCATCCACCATGGTAGCTCCATCTGCACCAGAATGTTCTGTAATATTAATATTCATATCTTGTTGCTGAGCATCTGTTACCTTAAAATAATAGGAATAACTGTAGGGTGTGAGGGTTGATGTAGCATATTTATATATCACTCCTTTTCGATAGTCCTTGTTTGTGCCTTCAAGTAACATAGGAATTGCTATTTCACCGTCAGCAGTATTAATACACACCATCACCTCCCCTGCTGGTGCCTCATCATCATAATCAATATATTTTACCCGAAAGGTAAATATAGTCCCTTCAATACCGACCTCTGGATCCAAACCATCAGACTTGTATGTCCCGGTTCCCGGCCAGGTAAGGATGGGAAGATAATTCCCAGCATAAGACATGGTTGTAATGATAATTATCAGGCAGGATAAAAACAATCTCAGGACGAGGTTTTTCATTGGCAAGACTTCCCCCCATTTTTCTATTACTCGATGTTCAAGTTTTTTTAACCTGTGCAGAAAACAGACACCCACTCTTTGTCATTTCGACCCCTCTTTGTCATTTCGACCGAAGGGAGAAATCTCAAACCACTACACCATAGCTTTTATTATCTTCACTCAGTTCTTGAGATCTCTCGTCGAGTACTCCTCGAGATGACAATGTCGAGGACTCTTCGAGGTTGTGTCAAGAAAAAACTTGAACATCGAGTATTAATAATCAAATATTGTACACCAATCCCTAATGTTTGTCAATAAATATTTTTGAGCTGTGGTAATGGGTCAATTATCGGTGGGAAAGCGGACAGACACAAAAGGAGAGTACCCATGCATGGGAGTCCCTACAACGACAACTGTTCATTATTGTCGGACTGGTCAGACTGGTCGGACAAGTCTGACTGGTATAAAAAACAACCCCCTTGTAGTTGTCCGTTTTCTCACCGATAACTGAGGCATTACAGCAAAGCAGCTATTGTCCTTATTTCATCATCTCTGTAAACCTATTGAATAAATAACCGGCATCGTGTGGGCCAGGGGATGCCTCAGGGTGATATTGGACAGAGAAGATGGGCAGGTTTTTATGCTTCATCCCTTCTAATGTCTGGTCATTGGAATTGATATGGGTGATTTCAACCTCATCAGGGTTTAAGGAGTTAATGTCAACACAAAAGCCATGATTTTGGGAGGTAATATCTATCTTGCCTGTGGACAAGTCTTTTACTGGCTGGTTGCCGCCTCGATGCCCAAATTTAAGCTTGTATGTTTTTCCGCCAAAGGCTAAGCTCAATATTTGATGTCCTAAGCAGATACCAAAGATGGGCTTTTTGTCTAACAGTTTTCTTACCTCATTGATGACATATGGCACTCCCTCTGGATCACCAGGTCCATTGGAGAGAAAGATGCCGTCAGGATTAAGCGAAATAATCTCAGAGGCTGTAGTGCTTGCCGGTACAACAGTAACACAACAACCAGCGTCCTGTAGCATTCGCAGGATATTATGTTTAATCCCAAAGTCCATAGCCACTACCTTGTATTTGTGATCTTGGATTTGTGAAAAATCTATGGTCTGAGGATTAGTTTGCCATTGATAAGCATTAGGGCAAGTAACTTCTTTAACCATATCCCGACCGACTAAGGGAGGAGAGGCTTTTGCCTTGGCAATCAGGCTTTTTGGATCTAAGTCTTCAGTAGAAATGATTGCCTTCAAAGCACCACAGGTTCTAATGTGTTTGGTCAGTGCCCGTGTATCTACCCCTTCTATCCCAATGATTCCGTGTTCTCTCAGGAACTCTGCCAGACTCCTCTTTGCCCTCCAGTTGCTATAGATACGGCTGTATTCCTTGACAATAAAACCCTCTGCCTGTGGTCTCAAAGATTCCATGTCTTCATCATTAACCCCATAATTACCGATCAAGGGGTAGGTCATGGTTATTATTTGTCCCTTATAGGAAGGGTCGGTTAATATTTCCTGGTATCCTGTTATGCTGGTATTAAAAACCATCTCACCATAAGCCTCGCCATTAGCTCCAAAGGCAGAGCCTTCAAATATCCTTCCATCTTCAAGGGCAATCATTGCCTTCATCTTTTCTCCTCACGGTGGTGTTTGATTAACATAGTATATCATTAATGGTTAAGGATGTCAATGAGAAAATTGGACATACCGTAATGGGTCAGTGAACTGGGGAAAATTAGACACACCCCCTAACCCCTCTCAAGAGGATTACACACCCCCTCCCCCCTC
>JBDRAP010000001.1:0-3771 GCA_043823615.1 bacterium | reverse complement strand
AATCCAGAATATATCTACCATTTGCAGAGGTAGCTGTTGTACCTTTTATCATACCATTCTGAACTGCTGTTATAGTAACACCTGATAGTACTCCTCTATCTGATATCCTTGTTATCGTTCCGATCACAGAGACTAATGTTGGTAACAGCACCTCTTCACAGCCAAATGGCTCGGCAAGGTGTTGTTGGCTATATCCTGACACGCTGGTTTCTCCATACTGCCAGAGCACTACTTTATCCCTGTTGACCTCCATTACCCGATGATTGCCGTTATCACTAATCAATATATTGCCATTACTTAATTCAATGGCAGATGCTGGAGATTTTAATCCTTTATACTCCCAGATAAGACTTTTGGCATAATTCACCTCTATGACTCGATTGTTCCCTGTATCTGCAATCAAGGTATTACCGTTATTCATCCTGTATACTCCATAAGCATTAAGCCCATCATATGCCCATCGGATACTATTGTTACCTGTATCTACCTCGATTATTCGATTACTCTGATTTGCTGCTATCAAGACATTCCCATTTGGAAGCTTTCTTGCATCACAAGGATAATACAATCCTGTCATCTGCCAGACTATCTGCTTATCCCTATTTACCTCTATTACTCGACCATTACTATGATCTACAATTAATGTATTCCCATTACTCAACCTACTTGCCCTTACAGGAGCATTAAGCTGATTATATCCAGAACCAGCACCATCGGTAATCCCGTATTGCCAAACAATATTTTTATCCCTATCCACCTCTATTACCCGATGTCTACTATGCTCAGTTATCAATACATTACCATTTGCAAGTCTTTTTGCATCATAAGGATTTCTAAGGTTAGTATATTCCCAGACAGTATTTTTATCAGAATCAACCTCTATGACACGATTGTTGGCAGCATCTGCGATGATAATATCAGGATTTCTAAATATTACCTTTTCTCCAGTTATTGTAACCGTTCCCGGGGCAGGACCAGAATATGCAGATACCATCTTTATAGTATAAGTCCCTACGATTGAGAAGATAGCACTCCATTTTATCACCCGGGTTGTTCCGGTATTCATATTACCAATATCGATTGTCCCTGTCCCTGACTGTAGGTTGCCATCTACATATACCTTTTCAATTAAGGCATTCTGCGGTAACTCTAACCTTACTGATATACCGGTTACGGTAGCAGTACTAACATTACTAACTGTCCCTCTAATCTCAGTAGTAAAACTCACTACTGCGGGTGCTCCTGGAGCAAAGCTAACCTGAAGCAGATCATCTGCATTAGCTACCCCTCTTATTCCAAGTAATAATAACAAACCACACAACACTATTTTTCCTTTCACGATAAACCTCCTCGTTGAACTTCTTGATAAATATTATGTATCATCACATTCGTAGGGGCAGGCCCCCGTGCCTGCCCTCTGTCTTTCTCTACAAGTTCACTATACATTAGTTGTTAAATTGTCCTACAGACTGTCTTTAATCTGCGTAATCTGCGTAATCTGCGGATATATTCCCTGTTTCCAATTGCACAGGTCGAAATTTCTTTCCCTTGATTTTATGGTCTTTACTGACTGCTGATACCTGACGGCTGAACGCTTACGAATTGCTCCTACTCTTCCAGCATTACCTTATCAACATCTTCTTCCACCACTTCTTTTTCCTGCTCTGGTTCTGTGGCATTTTGTTCCTGCTTCCCTTGTGGAGGCGGACAGGCATGAGTGGTACAATACTTTGTTGGTTCTGTGCCTTTAATAAAATGTTCATTTCTCATGCAGGGACAGTTTTGTGTAGCCAACAATCCAGTAGATGTGTCAATGCAGGCTGTAATTATCCCTTCTGGTTTTGGGAAAGAGGCAAGTGGCATTTTATGAATGATTCTACTCATGAAATCCCGCCAGATAGGGGCAGCCACAACACCACCAGCCATTCCGTGTCCTAATGAAATTTGTCCCTTATCGTAACCTATCCAGACACAAACAACCAATTGTGGGGTATATCCAATAAACCATGCATCTACATACTCATTGGTTGTGCCTGTTTTCCCGGCAACCTCTCTGCCGAGTCTGCCGCCAATAGACTCTCTGGCTGTACCTCGCTCTACAACCCCTTTCATCAGGCTGGTCATGATGTATGCTGTTTGAGGAGAAATAACCCTTTCCTCCTGAGGCATACTTTCCTTAACAGTCACATCCTTCTTATCCTTTATACACTTAATGGTTATTGGCTCTGTTCTTATCCCCTGATTGGCAAAAGGGATATAAGCAGCAGCAATCTCAAGGGGTGTAACCTCTGAGGTGCCAAGAGCTATAGACAGGTCAGGGCTTATGTAACTTTTTATTCCCATACGGTGAGCATAAGATGCAACCTTTCGCGGGGTTACCTTTTCTAATAATCTGATGGAAGCCACATTTATAGATTTTTCCAATGATTCTCTGAGGGTAACAATACCCTGGAACTTATTCTCATAATTTTGTGGCTCCCATTCCTTTCCATCAGTTCCTATATATTTTACTGGTGAATCTTCAAGCAAAGAACATGGGGTAAACCCTGAATCAATTGCGGTTGTATAAATAAATGGCTTAAAGGATGAACCAGGCTGACGATGTGCCTGAATCACCCTGTTGACCTGATTATACTTACTAAATCCGCTTCCACCAACCATTGCCTTGATATATCCGGTAGACGGCTCAATTGCCACAAGAGCCCCTTCTATCCTTGATGTCTTATTTGATCTTCTCTTGTTTAAGTCATCCAATGCCATGGAAAGAACATTTTCGGCTGCCTTCTGCATATCTATATCCATGGTAGTATAAACCTTTAGTCCACCCTTATAGATAGCATTATCTCCATACTCCTTAGAAAGTGTTCGTCTGATATATTCTGTAAAATATGGTGATACATTTATTGTTGTACAGGCTTTAGCAAATGCCTTTTTGGACATTGCTAAAAGTTGACCGCGGAATTCCTCTTTTGCAGCAGCCATTTGCTCCTGAGTAATGAATCCCTCTTTCTTCATTCGTTTTAAGACTAAAGCCTGTCTTTCTGTTGCTGCATCAGGATGGCTAATGGGTGAAAAATGGCTTGGAGAGCCTGGAAGACCAGCTATCATGGCACATTGAGCAAGGCTTAAATCCTTAACATGCTTATCAAAATAAAAGAGTGCAGCACTTTCAACCCCATAATTTCCATGTCCAAGGTAGATCTTATTAAGGTATCGTTCTAGTATTTCATCTTTAGTAAGTTTTTTTTCGACTATTAAGGCAAGGATAATCTCCTGAATTTTACGGCGATAGGTTCTTTCCTGGGTAAGAAAAAGATTTTTTACTAATTGTTGGGTAATGGTACTTCCGCCCTGAGCTATTTTACGAGAGGTTAGATTTACCAGAAATGCCCTAAGTATTCCCTTTGGATTGATCCCGCGATGTTTGCTGAAATCAGCATCCTCAGTGGCAATAACAGCATTCAATAAATTCTTGGGTACCTCATGAAGCTCAATTATTTCCCTGCGACCCACGGAAAAGACACAAATAAGCTCATCATTTTGAGAAAAAACCTTGGTTGGCAGTTCCCAGTATTCCATCCCTTCTGTCTCTAAAATAGGACCCATGTCAGGCATAGAGGAAGAAAATCCCATAATAATGCCGGTAGTAGCCCCAATAAAGGCAAGAAATGCAAATAATCCACTGAGAATTATTAATTTTGTCAGAAAATTAGGGGATTTAAGCCCAAATCCTAATTTTAATCTTTTTCTTAAGGTAGATGGTGGTTTTGC